>WAQR01000017.1 GCA_015520145.1 Candidatus Hydrothermarchaeota archaeon | reverse complement strand
TCACCTTCAGTTTTTCACTTCTCTCGCCTGCAAGCGTTATCTCATCTGCAACCCCTTTAATCGGGGATGCGGTCAGCGTGTCCTGGACGATATCAAAGGCTACTATCGCAGAAAACGGACGCATGTTAGCATCTTTGTATTCTACAAGGAGTATCCCGGGATAGAGCCCTGGTAGTATTTTTTTTGTCCTTTTCAAGACCACCTGTGCCTGCATGGCCCTGTTCACTTCGAGCTTTCCTATAGATACTGCTGTATTCTCCGCTGTAAACCCTTCCGGCAGGAGGAAAACTATCCTGGCATCATATGCTGCCTCGTCCCCCATGTTTACAATCGAAACATTGATAGGACAGCTCCCAGTTTCGTCCGTCATCCAGCACTTGGATACCCTTGTGCTTATGGAAATGTAACCTGCGTGGACAGGGGCCAAAACAGTACTTACAAAGACTAACACTATCAGAGTTAGGAACAATGTCCTTGCAGAGGGGCTCAGGGTCATATTCCATCTTTTTTATTCAAATAGCTATATAAATCTACTGCAATTTGTGTCAATGTGTCGATGCAGGTGTCAACGAAATATTAATATATGATGATATACGAATATCAGATAGATATGGAGGAATAAACATGGAAAAGAAAAAGGTTGTAGTACTGCTCTTTCACGATGGACTGTGCCAGGTATTCAATGGCCTGATGACCGCATTGAGCCTACTCCGTGCAGGTGCAGATGTGACGGTGTTTTTCGGTTCAAGAGGAATAAATGTGGTACACAAGGAGAAGATAAAAGAGTTAAAATGCAGGTCTGGCGGACCGGATATGCAGGGCAGGGTAATGAGACGGATGGAGGAGATGAACCTGCCGACACCTGAAGACATGACGACCATGCTCGAAATGGAAGGTGCACTTCTTCTGGCATGCCCGCTTAACAAAGAGCTGTTCGAATTCAAAGACGAGGACATCATTGACGGCGTGGCGGTCGCAGACCCTGAGACGTTCTACACAGAGATCATGATCCCGGCAGACGTAGTACTGACATTTTAATACCAACATTTTAAACGAGACATTTTAAAACATCTAAAGAGACGTTTTAAGACATTTAAATGGAGGCACACTTCTAGTGATATCCCTGGACAGACTCAAAAGAAAATCCTGTGATATAGCAGTTATCGGGGCAGGCCCAGCAGGAATCAGCGCGGCACTGAACGGAACACTACGAAAGAAGAATGTCGTCTTAATAGACAAAGCAGGTGCGATGGACAGGCTAAAGAAGGCATGCTGTATCAGCAACTATCCTGGATTTCCGGGTATCTCGGGATTAGAGCTGGAAAGGGCATTTTTAGACCATCTAAAAGAGTTCGATATAAAAGTTGTTGTCAAAGACGTGTATAAGATTTTAAAGGTAAAAAACAGGTTTGTCATCTATACGAAAGGGGCGGTCAAAGATGTCTTTGAAGCAAAGAGTGTTATTCTCTGCACAGGAGTTGTTGATGAAAAGAAGATTGAAGGTGAAGAAGAGCTTGTGGGACGTGGAGTAAGCTATTGCGTTACCTGTGACGGGCTGGTTTATCAGGGTAAAGATGTCGTGGTTATTTCGGATTTTAAAGGTGGTGAAGAAGAGGCAAAAGTTCTGGCAGAAGACTACCACTGTACTGTAACCTATGTTCCCGGATATGATGTTGGAACCATTCCAGGTGTCAATATCCTAAACGAGACGCCTGTGGAGGTCAAAGCAGATGCGGATAATAAAGATAAGGTTGTGGTCAGGTTTAAGAGGAGCAGCATAGCAGCCGACGGTATATTTATTATAAGAAAGAATATATCACCAAAATCCATGTTACCCGGGATTGAGACTGAAAAAGGTTATATTGCAGTCGGGGCTGGAATGGAGACCAGTATAAAAGGTGCTTTTGCAGCAGGCGACTGCACAGGCCCGCCGTTCCAGATAGCAAGGGCTGTCGGACAGGGACAGGTTGCAGCACTTTCTGCTGTGGAATATCTTAAGGAGGTGTCGAATTGACATATCTAAAAGAAGAAGACAAAAAGGAATTGACAGAGATTTTCAATGAGAGGCTATTGGACAATGTGGAGATTAGACTGCTTGTAAGGGACGAGTGCCGTGAGTGTGATGATGCCAGGGAGATGCTGGAAGACCTCTCCTCTTTAAGTGAAAAGATCTCACTTACTGTGAGAAATATCGATAAGAATCCTGTGCCGGGAGTTGAGATGGCTCCTGTCATTGAACTTAGCAAAAACCTAAAATTTTACGGGCGTCCAATAATGAATGAGTTCTCCTCCCTGATTGAGGGCATTATCCTCGTCTCGACAGGTGAATCTGGCATCGATGACTGCATCATTGACGACCTTAAAAATGCCAGGGGAGATATCAAACTTTTTGTTACCCCTTACTGCACATTCTGTCCTGAAGCCGTCGATATCGTGATGTCATTTGCAGTGGAAAACGAGGAGATTTTTGTGGAGATATTTTCTATTGAAACCTTTCCGAACCTGGAGGATATGTACCGGATAAAGGGCACACCAACGATTATCTCAAACGGGGGTAGAATCGATTGCGAGGTACCTGATGAGATAATGCTTTTGAATATGCTGGCGGGAAAGTAAAATACTACTAGTATTCCTCACATTTTACCTCATAGAAACTTCGATCGTGGTCACAGGATGGGCACTTTTCTGGCGGTTCTTTTCCGAGATGGACATAACCGCATTCGCGGCAGACCCATGAGACCTCTTTTTCTTTCTTAAAGACTGTCCCGGCTTCCACCTCTTTTAGAAGTTTTTTGAACCTCTCTTCGTGATGTTCTTCTGCTTTTGCAATCGCCCTAAGTCTTGCGGCAATTTCAGTGAACCCTTCGTTTTCTGCAACATCTGCGAATTCTGGGTACATTTTCGTATATTCATAATTCTCTCCAGCGATTGCTGCTTTCAGGTTCTCGGCAGTATTACCAAGGGTTGTCGGAGCGGCTGCCTCAACTGTGATTTCGTCCAGATCCTCATCGCTATTCTTTTTCAGTTCGTTTATCAATTTGAACAGCCAGCTTGCATGCTCTTTTTCATTTTCTGCTGTGAGGAGAAAGATTCCGGCTATCTGTTCGAATCCTTCTTTTTTTGCAATCTTGGAATGGAATGTATACCGGTTCCTTGCCTGACTTTCGCCAATAAATGCTTTCGTTAGATTTTCGATTGTGTTTTTCATAAATCTACCTCCATATTTAGTTCAAAACAACCATCATAAAAGTTTTATGTTGCCATTTTATTTATCCCTCCTTTATTAATTCTACTATAAATATCCTGGTACATACCTTTTTTCTAAAAGGCGTTTCATTACCTCGAACCTGGCAACTTTGGACATGTTAATCGAGGGAGCTGAATCGGAAACAAGAATCAAAACACCACTAAATCCCTTAGAGCCTTTCAATCTTTTATCCATATATCCATTTTTCCTTCACAGGCGTTGCAAATACATCTATGTCGGCAATCTCTGCTGCCTTATTAAAGCTGACTTCAAAGTATGTTACGATATGAAAGCCGATATGCCCAGGACTCCAACGTCGACCGGGACAGATTAATGGAACCACAGAGGGCTTAACCGATGAACAACATTCCAAGGTACGGGAAAACTATAAAAAGCCAGAGCATATACACTAAAAAACATAAAACTCACGATAGAATAAGGAGGACATACAATGGCAAGATTTCCAGAAGCAGAAAACCGGCTTTTTAGAGCAAAGATATGCAGGCGGTGCAATGCGAGAAACGCTCTAAAAGCAGACAAATGCAGAAAATGCGGCTCAAAGGCACTGAGACCAAAAAGGAAAGAGGTAAAATCATAAATGGATGTACTAAACTATCTCCACAAAAAAATTGAAAACCGTCCAGTTCATCTAACACTCCTCGACCCGGAAAAACAGCCCCCAGAGACTGCGGCAAAAATCGCATCACGTGCTGCAGACGGCGGGACTGACGGGATAATGATTGGAGGGAGTGTCGGGATCTCCCAGCACACCCTTGACAATACTGCAAAAGAGATAAAAAATACAACAGATCTACCCATAATCCTGTTCCCGGGAGACATCAACGGGATAACAAAACACGCAGATGCAATATTTTTTATGAGCCTTTTAAACTCCAGGAATCCATACTATATCACAGGTGCCCAGGCACTCGGTGCGCCTGTTGTTAAAAAGGTAGGCATCGAAACCATACCCATGGGATATCTGATCATAGAACCCGGCGGAACAGTCGGTTATATCGGAGATGCCAGGCTCATACCAAGAGAGAGGCCGGACATCGCAGCAGCCTATGCCCTAGCAGCCCAGTATATGGGCATGAAACTTGTCTATCTGGAAGCCGGTTCAGGTGCAGATAAACATGTCCCGGCAAAAATGATTGGGACAGTAAAAGCTGCCGTCACCATTCCCATAATCGTCGGCGGGGGGATAAAGACAAAGGAAGATACAGCAAAAGTAGCAGCATCTGGTGCAGATATAATCGTCACCGGGACAATAGTCGAAAAAACAGATGATATCGGAAAAATCGAAGGTAAGATAAAAGATATCACATCTGTCATAAAGCGACATTAGGAACTCATTTAGGGGTCTCATCCAGGTTTTGGGCCGATTAACAGATATATAATAAATATCATTATCGATGACGAGATTGTCATAGCCACTTTCTTCGAAGTCTCTTCACTCGAAAACCTGGAAATCAATATCTTCAGCATATGATGGCCATCTGTAGCAGCTACCCCCAGGAACACCGGCGCTAAGTTCATAAGACCGATTCCAAGATTCAAGAACCACACCCACTCGAGTACCCGGTAAATAAATCCCACAGGCCCTTCTTTAATGTTTGTGACCTTAAATCCTATAATACCCTTATTAGAAGAGACCCCTTCCTTTTTGATTGCAGTCAGTGAAAATGTGCCCCTATCAGTCTTTATCACCACCTGCTGACCTGGTGCTGTACCATTTGTTGCAATAAAAAAATCATAGAACGACGAAATCTTAACCCCATTTATCTCCTCTATGACCATCCCCTTCTCAAGGACACCGTCAGCAGGAGTACCATCCATAACCTCTGCAATATATAAATATGGATAATTGAAAAAACCAGAAGTCAGCCCAAGAAACAGCAGGACAATAAATGCAACAAGGATATTTGCAAACGAACCCGCTGCAAACACCCGAAGCTGCGAGAGTTTAGAACTCCTATTAAGTTCATCCTCATCAGGTTCTACAAACGCTCCTACTGGTATGGAAGTTATAAAGACCAGACCGAGATTTTTGATTGTTATCTTTTCACTCCTGGCAACGATACCGTGAGAAAACTCATGGACAACAAGGAGAATGGCAAGCCCGAAGATGCTGTACCAGGGCGTCGTTAACATGGGAATCACCACTTTCACGGCCTCCTCGGGCAGAGGTGTTGGAGAGATATAGTTCCTGTAAAAGATATATATAAACTGCAAGATCATCAGTAACAGGCCGAAGTATCCGATGATAATGGCTGATGTCGAAAACACTCTCCAGAACTTTTTGTGCTGAGAGATTTTTGATATGAAATCCTTCCCCCGCTCTGTCTTTAGGATCAGAAGGATTGCATGCACCTCCAGGTTGATCTTGCCCCGTCGGTTCAGTTCTATTAGTATAAACCATGCGAGAATAATCACTGCTACTGCTATCTGCCAGTCTGTCATTTTTATCAATACTTATCAATACTCTTTTATTATATTATCGTGTTATGTATTTTTATGTATTAAAATTTATAATCTATATAGATTGGATTTCAGATTTACACAGATGAAATTGCAGGTGAAAGGGTGAAGAGAGATGTATGTGATTATCTATATAACCACATCTGACAGAGCTGAAGCCCAAAAAATAGGGGAAACTCTGATTAAAAAGAGATTGGCCGCATGTGCAAATGTTATTGAAAATATTCACTCGATATACTGGTGGAAAGGCAAGATAGAACGGGATGACGAAACCCTCCTCTTACTGAAGACAAAAGACGACCGAATCGAGGATATCATCAACACGGTTAAACAGCTTCACAGCTACGAAAATCCTGATATCACAGCAATCCCCCTGGTTAAAGGAAGCAGAGAATATCTTAGATGGATAGACGACGAAGTAACAGGATAATCACCGCCTTAATTTTGCTATAAAAAAACCCTGTGTTCCATGGATACCAGGATAAAACCTCTTTGCCTTTTTAATATCTTCACCAATATCTCTACCCCCTGAGTGATTTGAGAGATTATATCCAGTTATTGCATCCTCACCATATGGGATGTCGTCTATCCTAAATCCCATATCCATGGCATATTCAACCATAATTTCGTTCTCCTCCGGCAGCAGGCTGCATGTACTGTATACCACTGTCCCCCCGTCATTTAGGACTGTGTACGCCTTTTCAAGAAGTGACCGCTGGATTTTCGTACAGTTTATCACGTCCTCTTTTTCTTTTTTTGCAGCTTTTGGATTTTTAAATACCGTACCCGTACCTGTGCACGGGGCGTCCAGGAGTATTTTATCGAATTTTATGCCAAGCTCCTCGACGTCTAGAGAATCCATCCTTATGGCAATGACGTTCATCACACCCATCCTGGTAATATTCGACCTCAATGCCCTCATCCTCTCCCTGTTTATCTCAAGGGATATGATTGTCCCCTGATTCTCCATAAGCTGTGCAAGACAGGTCGTCTTGCCACCTGGTGCGGCAGTCATGTCGAGCACGGTCTCACCCTTTTCAGGAGCCAGGACCTCACATGCATATATCGATGTCGGGTCCTGGATAAAATAATATCCCAGAAGATACTCGGTTGTCGCTCCGATGGAAAACGGGGATTCATTTACAAAATATCCGTTCGTCCACGAAATCTTCTCAAGCCTGACACCCTTTCTCTCAAGAGCTAGGACAAGCCGGTTTTCATCCACTTTTAGCGTATTTGGCCTTATGGCCTGCCTTACGGGCGTTAAAAGAGACCCCATAATCCCCGGGGGAAGGGTTTTTTTATATATGTCAAGCAGGAAATCAGAAAACATATGAACGAACCTGTTTCACGTTTGGGCGGTGGAATGAGATAAACTTTTCGTCTATTGCCAACCATCCCTCCGTCCCATCATCCCTCCATCTCTCCCATCCCTCCTGGAGCACTCCACATCAAAAACGCAGTGCACTCTTGCAGGTGAATACGACTTGACAACCCTCGCTGTTATTATCTGTGCATCATAGCCAGAAGAGTTTATGGTCGATATCAGGTCGTCAGCTCTCCTCTCCACCTCATTCCTCATCGGCAGGTCGTGATAGTGTATGACACCCCTGCCATTTAATGCAGCAAGGGCGGGTCTCAAAAAACGTTCTGGCCTGACGAAATAACCCATCACGACCCTGTCAGCCACTCCCCTCGGCGATACCTCTCTACAGTCGCCCAAAATCGTCTCGACATTATCCAGCTTATTCAGTTTTACGTTTTCGTTCAGGAACCTGAATGCAACAGGATTCTTTTCTATAGAAAATATTTTCCTGGGATTCGAGTGCCTGGCCATCGGGATTGTGAATTGGCCGATGCCTGAGAACATATCAAGAACCGTTTCGTCAGGGGCTGAGATGGCTGCCATCCTCGCTCTTTCAGCAAGATTCCCTGCGCAAAACATTACCTTTGTCGGATCAATTTTAAAGAGGCATGAATTCTCTTTATGGACGGTCAGGGTATCTTTTCCAGAGATTATCTCTGTTTCTGGTTCTCGAAACTTAGATGTTATCCCTTTTCGGTTTAAAATTGTTTTAATCTTTGGAAACATGGCATGCATCTCTTTCCCGATAAGCAGTTTTTTTGACTCCAGTTCTTCAGGCAGCTCGATAATCAGGACATCGCCAATCCTTTCCCACCCACCTCTAAAAAGATCTGCCTCGCCTTCACTCAATACCTCTTTCAACCTCTCCTTTACTCCCCTGAAACTAATACCGCGTTTTAGGGGGTTAGAGCGGTTATTAGGGCGGTTATTTACAGAGCTGTTATTTAGATCCCTTTGGTGGGAACAACTTTTTGATTTTTGGATGTACATCGGTCTCTTCATCTTCAGATGCCTCACGTCTCCCGGACAGCTTACGGAACTTTTTTACAATATTTTCTTTGAGTCCATCAATGGGGTTATTGAACTTGCTGTTGTTATAGCCTATCCTGCCCTCCCTCTGAGCACTTATGGAAGAAAGGTCTTCCAGGCCTGATGGGATCTTCGATAAAAGCCCCGGCAGCTCTCCTGTTGCAAGATACATGAAGCCCACATACATCG
>WAQR01000016.1 GCA_015520145.1 Candidatus Hydrothermarchaeota archaeon | reverse complement strand
GAAACTCCCATTCCCCGCTCTCTGTTACAGGGATTTTAAGCCTCTTGTAACCGCTGTAGATAGTCACAGTATAATTTATCGCAGGCAGGGGCACGGAAATAGAGCGCAGGAACTTTGCCTTTTCCTCTGCCCCAGGAGAATCTCTGGTATATTCAGCACCAGACGGGGAAACAAGGGAAAGCTCGACACCGCTATTCTGGTCAATACCAGTCCAGAGGATTGAACCTGAGACCTGGGTGGCAGTTGGAGGTACTGTTACCTGCCAGGGATAATATTCACTCCAGTGGTACTGCCAGTATATCTCGTCCTCACTGAGTGCGCGGTTCCAGATGCGGACCTCGTCGATGGTGCCGTTGAAGAAAAATGAGGAAGCGGACACCGTAACGGGATTACTACTTGATACTAATGTTCCCGTATATCCTTTGCTACCTTCTTCGATCCCATCGACAAAAACCTTGATATTCGCACCATCGTAAACACCTGCTACAAAATGGTACTGCCCATCGTTTATTACGGTTTGTGATTCAATCCCTTTTGGCTGAGAGCCATTGTTAACATAGAAATACGGCCTTCCATCCGACATGACTCTTAGGAAAGATACCCACTTCTGTCCGATTATATCTTGTGATGCCCCGCCATGGGTTGTTTTTATCCAAGCGGCGAGGGTGATTTCATTCCAATTCCCGATAAAATCACCCAAATCAACATAATCATCCACGCCATCAAACTCCAACGCGTTCCCGACCTTCCCGTCAGTCCAGTCCGTGAACTTCGCCTTTTTGGCGTTGTAGATGTCCTGTATTTCAGAGGCGGAGAGGGCTTTGGAGTAGATGGCGACTTCGTCGATGGTGCCGTTGAAAAATCTTGATAGTGTTGGAGTACTTCCAATATATAAGTCACCAAATGTAAAAGAAGCGTTAAACCCTCTGTTTGTGTTAAGGTCTAAACTTCCATCAACATAACTCTGAAAATTGCTCCCATTTACTTGAAGGACAACATGATGCCAGATACCATCCGATACATCAATAGAAGTAAAATCAAAATCTGTCCCGGGATTGCCACTGTCATCTTGAAAACGTCCTCTGATTTTCCCACTTTTGGACTCTATCCATGCCAAACCAGAAGAACCAACTCTTTCAAATTGAAAAATTCTACTGTAAGTATCTGGTTGAGATAAGCTTGCTTTCATCCAAAAGGATATCGTCAAATCATTAGCAAAGTCTAGACTCCCATCATTAGATATATCAACATAATCATCCACCCCATCAAACTCCAGCCCCTTCCCAGACACCCCATTCACCCACGCAGCACCATTCACCGTCCCATCATTTCCATACGCCGACTCGTCAGTCACATTCGTCCCGCTGCCTTCATCAAAATGCATCAAAAGCCTCGTATTCCCGTAATGCGTGCCGTCATTCCCATTACCAGAAACATCAAAAACAGTCGCCCCGTCACCCTCATCCATAGGCATATCCAGAACAGGCCCGGTCTTCGCAGATACCGTGCCGATGCTTAAGAAAAACATCAAAACGATTAGTACTCTCCACATCTTATAACCTCCAGAATTTTTTTTGTTATCTCCAATTTATTTATCACTACTATGCCATATCATCTCATGCTATACCACCACATGCAATAACGTCACCACATGAATATATAACCTGTTATCTTTATTTGTTTACAGCACATCGAAGAGGTGAATAAGAACGCACAACTCTATTAAAAAATCATGGAATCACTATCTTGTGACAGTGCCTATGATTAATTCAACCAGAAAGGCTTTAAAAAGCCTAAACCTCTATACCTGCCCTCGTCAGTGCACTCTTTATCTTCTCTATATCTTCTTGCATTCTATTGAATCTGCTTTCTAGAAGCTCGTTTGTTCTGTCCTGCCTTGTAGAGGCGTTCTTGACATCCTCTCTAACACCCTCAACCGCTTCTCTCACACCTTTGACATCTTCTCTAACACCCTTGATTTCCTTTATGGTTTCATCCTGTTTATCTAGCATTCTCCCACCATAAGTGGCGATTTTATGAAGTTGCATCGATGTTAGATAGCGGTAGTAGTTTTCTGTTTTCATCACATTGCCTGAGTAATCTTCAACCTTCACCTCTTCCACAGAGGCGTTCTTGGGGTATTTCGACGATACAATACCTATAAAAGAATCGACCTTCTCCTTAGAAGAGTCCACGAGGACATGGATTGCATGCTTCTCAGCGATTGATATATTATCTGCGAAAAAACGCTCTATCTCGAGTGATTCAGCTATCCCGAGAAGGAATGGGCGGTAACCGACATCATGGACCCTGCCAAAAATTACCAGTTTCTTCTTCATGAAAATACCTCTTATACGGTTTTTATATGTTTATGCCAGTGATCAATAGTTTTCATTATGATATATTACCTCTATTATTTTATAGCATATCATATAAAAATATGTTGCGGTCTTAAAATGATTATTTTTTGAGTGATGGGATAGATAACGTTACCTCCAACTCTTTTTTGTTATTTCTATCAACATTTAAATATTTTTGATGCTACATGCCCAGCAAAAACAGCCATGCAGGGATGAACAAAATCTCTTTTCCCTCGATTTCTCTGCACTCCAGCAAGTCCCTTGTTATCACTACCCCTTCTTTAAGTTTGAACTTTTCAGCAAACTCCAGCAGCCCTTTGATATCGGTATTAGATATTTCGCCCCTATATTTCACCTCAACCGGAACGATACGTTTTGAATCATCAAATACAAAATCAACTTCGTATTTGTTCTTCCAGTAAAATGGCGTAAAGAACGTCTTGGCTTCAAACCCTTTCTTTGTAAGGTGCCACGCAACAATGTTCTCAACCGCTTTGGCTTCATCGGTATCCAGCGTTATCGCCTTCCTCAACCCCTCCTCACACAAGTAAACCTTTTTTTCTTTCATCTCTCGCATTCTTTTGGTTTTTGAGTATACTTCTGCTGTAAAAATGAGCATTGAGCTTTTTAAGTAATACAGGTAAAGCTTTATAGTTTCTCTATCTGCACCTAACCTATTAGAAAGTCCAAGATAGCTGAATCTGTTTGTCGAGAGTTGTGCAATTTCCTTAACCATCTTATCGAGTAGCATAGGATCTTTAATTTTGAACACTGTGACGACGTCTTTAAACAGTATTAAAGAAATATAATCCTCCAGCATTTTATACCAGGCAGAGAGATTTTTAACTTTGAACCATTCTGGAAAACCCCCTATTTCCATATACTGATTGAAATAATATATTATCTGCTCTTTTTGAGTTATCAGATCGTAGTAAAAATCTTGTATCTTTTTGTAGTCAAGAAAATCCGCCAAGATTTCAATAGTCATACCATTGAATCCTAAAAACTCTTTAAACGTCAAGGGAAAAACATCTATAAATTTTATACGTCCTACGAGGCTCTCGGAGGCATCTTTGTAAAGCAGCGTTTTTGAAGATCCAGAGATTATGAACTTGCTTTTAGCGTGGGCATCGATATAGTATTTTATCTGCAACTGCCAGTTTTTCAAAAAGTGTAGTTCGTCTATAAAAAAGAATATTTCCTCTTTTATTGGGTCTTTTCCGGAGATTTCCTGGTATATCTTTATAATATCCTGCAAATTATCTATCTTTTCAATCAAATCGTCTATTTTGAAATACACGATTTTTCCAGGCTCAACCTTTTTGATTAGAGTATCAATAACCTGGAATAATATTGTTGTCTTGCCGGACCTTCTCAAGCCGGAGAGTGCTATTATTCTCTCGTACTTGAACGTCTCTTCAACTTCTTTGACGTAGTTTCTCCTTAGAATACCTTTATCCTCGGGCTCAACATCCCCTCTGGTCCACCAGTAATTTTTTGTTTTAAGATAATTTACAATGTAATCTCTGTCCATATGCAAATACAATAAGCAATTTATATATAAATATTGCGGTTTACATTTGCAATAAAGCCGTAATCTTTAGGCGATGCCAGAGATTAAAACCAGTGTTTGGAAAACCGATAATCTATCTTGCTACCTCCAACCCAGTTCGCCGCCGCCTTCATCAAAATGCATCAAAAGCCTCGTATTCCCGTAATGCGTGCCGTCATTCCCATTACCAGAAACATCAAAAACAATCGCCCCGTCACCCTCATCCATACGTATATCCAGGACAGGCCCGGTCTTCGCAGATACCGTGCCGATGCTTAAAGAATAATGGAATCTCTATCTTGTGACAGTGCCTATGATTAATTCAACCAGAAAGGCTTTAAAAAG
>WAQR01000015.1 GCA_015520145.1 Candidatus Hydrothermarchaeota archaeon | reverse complement strand
TCCTATGTTATCTCTGCCTGTGTTTATATCTCCCTGTCCTTCTCCAGGCACGAATCTGCCGGTACAGCGGAGATATGGGTGTCGAGCATCATGAATAGGTTTACCAGGATCTATGTAATACTGGCCTTATTGTCCCTGTTCCACATAGGCAGCAACTATATCTGGCTGAAGATGGACACCCTTCCCCCTGCATGGGACCAGTCATATCACCTGCTGGCGAGTCTGGCGTACTTTGACATCTTGAGTCACCCTTTTGTATGGGTGGATGTGCTGAAACTCTACCTGGGCGTTCAGGAAAACCTTCCACAAACTACTATGACCTTGCTATCCGGGGCTGACCGCTATTATCCGCCCCTGGTCAGGGTCCTGACTATCCCTTTCTATGCGGTTTTTGGGAGAAGTGTGGATACTGCCGTGATGGTAAACAGCGTCTTCTGGGTCATTCTAATCTTCTCAACCTACGGCATCGGACAGCGGATATGCAGTAAAAATACAGGATTGCTGGCAGCGTTTCTTGTCTCGATGTATCCGATAACCTTCGGCATGTCCCGCCAGTATTTTTTAGACTTTGCGTTGATGGCAGTGGTCTCGCTTGGAGTCTACTCCCTATTGCTTACAAACAGCTTTACTAACAAAAGAAATTCAGTTCTATTCGGCATTGTATTCGGACTGGGGATGCTCACCAAATGGACATTCATCTTCTTTATCATAGGCCCTCTCACATATATGATGGTCAAAATCCCGATTAAAAACCATACGTACCATACGTCCAGGTATTCCCTGCACTCCCTGATACTGGCTGCTGCACTGACCGCTGTCTGGTACATACCAAATAGTGACTCCCTCATAAGGCTGTTAGACAATGCGACACGTAGTGGTTCGATAGAAGGAGACCCTGTAATATACTCCATCCAGTCTGTCCTGTACTACGTGTTCAGCCTGATAAATGACCAGATCTCCTTTTTTTACTTTATATTCTTTGTCACAGGCATGATCCTGCTATCGAAGAGACCTGGTGAGAGCAGATCGATATTCCTATTATGGATTGCGGTGCCGTTTATCATTTTCACGTTCACTGCAAACAAAGAAACACGGTTTATTATACCCATCCTGCCTGCCGTGGCAGTCGTATCAGCAGCAGGGGTTATGGATATTAGAAATAGTAAATTGAAGGTATCTATTATATCTCTAATCCTCGTATACGGCCTTGCCCAGTTCTTTATTATGAGTTACGGCATAGAATCCATGCCAGACGAAAAGAAGCTTGATACCCCGGTATATCCGATCTACCTATTCCATCAGGAAGGTTACTGGAACAGGCATCCAAGAGAGGAGGACTGGAAGATCCAGGAAATCCTCAGATACATAAACGAAATCAAAGAAACCAAACAAAAAACCTCTCCAGAGATTGTGTGCGTCCTCCCTGACCAAATAAGGTTCAGTGCCATGGCATTCACCTATTACGCCCGCCTCGACTCCATGCCATTGCAGGTCCAGGGGTATGTATGGAACCCTGCAAAATTTTATAATGATATCACCTCCTGTGACTACGTTATTACCAAAAGTGGCGGTCATTATGCACTCCCATTCCTGCGAAAAAATGTCAGAGAGACTATGGCAATCTTTGAGAATAAGTCCGCTTATTTTGAAACTTTAGCCAGATACACCCTGCCAGATAACTCGACAGGTCTTGTATATGGACGTAAATCTCGCCCGGTATCGTGATAGAAAGGTTATATTTGATGTAGGACTCCTCTAGAACAAAATATTTAATGCTGTCGTAACAAATTTAACACATTATGACTATTACATCCCAGGACTGCTACATGGAGTAGAGGGAGGACCTCGATATTGAAGATATTGAAAGATAGACACCGGGTCTCCTATTCTCCAATCCCTATTTCAATCCCTATGATAAATATTTATTTCACCTTCACGATAACCACATCCCCATAAGGCGAACTCTTCTTATAAACGATATCAAAGAACTCCTCATCAAGAAATTTGCCAGTATCAATATCCACTCCATAATCCTTGGCTGGTTTATAATATGAGAGGAGATTGCCGTACCTTATCATGTTGTCTGAATAGAATATATGTGTAACACCATACCTCCTGGCGATATCACGTGCTGTTACCGGGTCGCTTGTATTGTAGAGTATGAAAAGGTCGTTTTGTACTGTACCAGGGACCTTGATATATGGATAGTCTACATTTCGAAGCGGGAACATACCACCCAGAAGAGCCTTCCCGCCGCAGACCCCAGCAAACATCTGGGCGCGATAGTAATCTGCTGCTATCCTGTCATCTTCTTTAGAATTGTCCCTGAACCATAAAGCAGCCTCATATTCCTCTACGGTCAGCCCGGAAGTCTTGAATCGTGTGCTTAAACCATATTCTTCAATACTCCATACTATCCCGGAGACCAGGAGTAAGGTTACAAGAAGAAAAGGGATGAGAGACGGGACAGGAGAGAGCGCGGCAAGATATCTCTCGGTCTTTTTTATGATGTCATTTAAAAAAACGCCTATTGCTATCGAAAATGGCTGGGCAAGAAAACAGTAGAATCTAAACCCCTCAAGCGGTTTTGCAAGAGTATTCCATGAAAGGTCTATCTTCCCGATTGCATATAGTATTACCTCGTTCTGGGTCTCGATTATCAGAGGCACAGCCCACAGTATCACCAGGAGATGCCGTCTATTCCACCTGCTCATCCTACCTCTCTCATTCCTCGAGAATACATACCTAACCGTGATATAGAGATATGCAGTAATACCCAGGACGGCAGGGATTATTCCATAATCCACAAGCTGCTGCCCTGCAGAATACATCCCACTTGAAGTAACAAGCACATTTATCCACCACCAGTAAAGTGTCTTTGAATCGATAAGTCCCCACCAGAAAAATGTGAGTATCTGGGAGATTAGAACAACCTTACCAAGGTCGAAAAAGAGCCTCCTGCCCGCCACGTTCTCCGTATCCTTTGTAAATACCAGAGATATGGTAACCATAAGTAAAACCAGTATCAGAATGAAATATGAAAGATGCATCATAAAATCAACGGCAAGTATGAGTCCTATACCAAAAAGTCTCAGATTATCAGGGGGTGAACGTGAGTGGTAGACCCATGCCATGATTACCAGCGGGATTAAAAAAATAGTAAAAGACTGCGGGTCAGATATGCCTGTCCAGAAGACAAAAGACGGAGTCAGTGCGAGAGAGATTGTTGCAATAAATGCTATTCTTTCACTGTATAAATATCGTGCAAGAAAATACAGTGACAATGGGCTTAACGCCTCTATAAATGGGACTATTCTGGAACTGACTGTCGGGATATCCAGCCCTGTCATAAAGCTTGTCAGCGCGAATAGGAGAGGGGAGAGAGGAGGATACCACATCGGGACATAACCATAAGCGAGATAGCGGATGTCCGGATGAGGCAGGGCATGGTTGTCCAAGATATACTGAGCCATTGTAAGCCTGTACCAGATATCTCCCTGAAATGTGAGTAGATGCGGGTCTATCCCCAGACGAGGCTCGAGACGGAGATAGAGGCCTGTGAGATATACACCTATAAGGAACAATGCCTCGTATCTTGAAATCCTCATGTGGTCGATGAATCTTTCTCCCAAATATAACACCTATATTTTATGTCTATTATGTTCTAGATACTCCTGACACTTTTAATATTATAATAATAAAGGAACAAAAATTTATAAAAGCTTTGAATATAATTGAAATATAATTGAATATAAAATAGAGGATTGAGGATTTGATTTGATGATAGATGAGATCAATTTCAGGATAAAGAGGAGTGGTGAAGATCTAGCGATTGCAATCGCCCAGGATTATAAGACAAACGATATCCTGATGGTAGCATTCATGAATAAAGAGGCATTGAAAAAGACCCTCGAAACAGGGAAGATGACATATTTTAGCACGTCAAGAAAGAAGCTCTGGACAAAAGGCGAGACCTCCAACCACTGCCAGATTGTAAAAGAGGTCCTCGTTGACTGCGATGCAGACGCCCTGGTATTCAAGGTGGAACAGGACAGTGCTGCATGCCATGAAGGTTATTACAGCTGCTTTTTCAGGAAACTTGATGGAGACAGACTGAGGATTACTGAAAAGAGGGTATTCGACCCCAGGGACGTGTATAAATAGGACGTATATAATAAATGATAGTAGTGTTTAAATGAAGTTAAATGAAGTCGAAGGATTGACCTTAAGAGAGGCAATAAGAGGCACATAATTATGATTCTGGTTCCTGATACATCTGTAATCGTGGATGGAAGGATTACAAAGCTGGTGAAGAGGAAGGAATACAGAGGCAGCAAGGTGCTGATACCTGAAGTCGTGGTTGCAGAACTCGAACACCAGGCGAACATGGGCAGGGAGAGCGGGTTTAAAGGTATTGACGAATTGAATCTGCTAAGAAAGGCGGGGGAAACCGGGAAAATAGATCTGGAATATGTCGGCAGGAGACCGAAGACATTCAGGGACAATGATAATATCATAAGAAACACGGCAAAGGAATATAATGCAACCCTTGTAACAGGCGACAGGATCCAGGCAGCAGTTGCCAGAAGCAAAGGGATTGAGGTAATATATCTTGCTGGAAAAAAGATAAAAAAGACGCTTAAAATAACACAATTCTTTGACCCTGAAACAATGTCTGTCCATCTAAGAGACAGGGTACCGCCGATGGCAAAAAAAGGGAAGCCTGGCAGGATAAAGTTAGTAAGGCTTTCAGAAAAACCTTCCACAGAAAAAGAACTTGAAGACATCGCAAGAGAGATAATCGCCTATGCAAAGGTCGACCCGGACAGCTTCATTGAAATCGAGAGGAAAGGTGCAACAGTCGTACAGCTCGCACAGCTTCGAATTGCCATCGCAAAACCTCCGTTCTCTGACGGCTACGAAATCACGGCAGTCAGGCCGATTGCCAATGTAACGCTCGATGATTATCGCCTGTCTAAAAGGCTCACAAGGAGACTAAAGGAGAGGGCAGAAGGGATACTTGTCGCAGGACCGCCTGGGGCAGGGAAATCCACGTTCTCCCAGGCACTTGCAGAGTTTTACAAAGACCAGGGCCGAGTGGTAAAAACGATGGAATCGCCAAGAGACCTCCAGGTCTCAGACGAGATAACCCAGTACGCACCACTTGAAGGCGATATGGAAAAGACTGCCGACATCCTGCTGCTCGTGCGGCCTGACTATACCATCTATGACGAGGTCAGGAAGACAAAGGACTTTAAAATCTTCGCTGATATGCGGCTGTCTGGTGTCGGGATGATAGGTGTTGTCCATGCGGCAAAAGGAATCGATGCGATTCAGAGGCTCATCGGCAGGGTGGAGCTCGGGATGATACCGCAGATAGTCGATACCACGGTGTTTATCAAAGACGGCGAGATCGAGAAGGTCTACAAAGTGAGTTTCACGGTAAAGGTCCCAGGAGGGATGGTCGAATCAGACCTTGCAAGACCCGTGATAGAGGTCAGGGACTTCGAGACAGGGAAGGCGGAATATGAGATATACACGTTCGGTGAAGAGACGATTGTCATGCCTGTCATGGACGCAGAAAAAAGCGAAGGGAAAGGAACGAGGCGGGATGCCCGGGATGCCGGGCCGGTTGAAAGACTTGCTCTGGAGAGGATTGCACAGGAGATAAGAAAATTCGCACCTGAGAGCAGGATTGAGATTGGAGAATCAAAAGCTACGATCTGGGTTGATGAGCGGTACATCCCGAATATTATTGGTAAAAAAGGGAAACGTATTGAGAAGCTGGAGAGGAAACTCGGGATAGGGATAGATGTCCGACCCTTTAGAGACAGAGTGTTAAAGGAGTCAATACGTGATATACGTGAAAATTATATTGATATAAAGATAGAAGAAACGGGTAATTATCTGCATCTGGTATTTGGTAAAGAGCTGTCTGGAAAGGTGGTCGAGGTCCTGGGTGATGGTGAGTTCCTGTTCACCGCGACAATCGGGAGGAAGGGAGAGATAAAAGTTGGCAGAAAGACCAATATCGGACAGCAGATACTGGATATCCTGTCAGTCGAAGGGGAGATCTCGGCCAGGGGGATATGAGCTATGGACAGCCACCAGACCACCAAAAATATCATCCAAAACCTCCAGGAGGCTGTCAGGCTAATCGAATCTTCCAGCTTCTTTGCCCACTACATTCCAGAGGTTAGGACGAACATCGCCTATGCCAGAAAGGATGCAGAGACCGCCAATGATGTGGCTGCAATAGACGGCAGGATTACCGTTGTTGAGGGGCGGCCGAAGGCATGCGGTAAACCGGCATTCGGGGCGTCCAGCCATATGGCAAGGACAGTCATCGAGATTATGAGAATCGATCCTGTCAAGCGGGCTGGGATCAATTTTAGAGCGGAAAAAGACCTCATCAGGTGGCTTGAAGACCGCTGCCAGAAAACCGGCATTGTTTTTGTATGTATCGACCGCTCAAAAGAACCAGGAGAATCAAAGGAGAGAGAAGGGCAGTCAATGCAGTGGAAGATCAGGGCAGCACTTGGACAGACAGGCGGGCGTGCCCCTGACCTGATATACACATACGGTGCTGTGGGCAAGGAAGACATGTTCAACTTCTTTGGAACAGATGCCCTTTCCTGTACCAGAAATGTCCTGGAGATGTTAGAAGAGTACCACGGAAAGTACCACGAAAAGTAAACTTACTGGAAGTAAATATATATAAGTATTCGAAGAGATAGAAAATGAAGAGATAGAAAAAGAAGGAGATAGAAAGGGATACGATGGACATAGATAGAGCCAAAACAGGGATTAAGAGATTTGATGATATCATAGACGGAGGGATACCCAAGGGGAACACCGTCCTTGTATCAGGAGGACCTGGGACAGGTAAGACCCTTTTTGGATGGCAGTTCCTGTATAATGGGGCAAAAGAGTACGGGGAACCGGGTATATTTATTACTATGGAGGAGCGGCCAAACGACCTTAGAAAGAATCTCTCGGAGTTTGGATGGAACATCAGGAAACTCGAAGATGACGGGCTGATTGCGATAATCGATGCAGCATCTCCCAAAATCGGTCTTCCATCAAGGGAGAGATATGTAGAGGAGAGACCATTCGATATCGACTCGCTCATGTATAAAGTCCATACTGTGGCTAATGAAATCGATGCCAAAAGACTTGTCGTTGATTCCATCCCGGCACTCGGGTTCAAGCTGGACGATACCCAGATAAGAGACTCGATATATAAGCTCAATGCCCTGCTGCTGGAGATTGGATGCACATCGATTCTGACCTCTGAAAAAATGGACCCCGGGGTCTCCAGTAACTTCAAAATTGCGGAATATATCGCTCACGGACTGATAAACCTCGAACTTGTCAGGAAGGTCAACGAACTTAAAAGGAGTGGAGTAGTCGTCAAGATGCGGGGTACGAACCACAGCATGAAGATATTTCCATTCGAGATAACAGACAAGGGCATTGTCCTTCTGGCCGGGGAACTTTACTGAGAACTTTATTTAAAATCCCGGGATATCCTCTTCTTACATTCTCCTACATCCTGATTGCCGCAAGGAACCCTTTGGTGTACCGCGATATGTCTGAAAAAGAACGGATATCGAGCAGTGCGCGGATAAAGATTTTCGGCCTCATATAATATCGCCTGTACCCCTCTCTCTGGAGTTCTTTGAGTTTTTTTACTGTACCGATGTTTGGATTTATATAACTCGGTTCGTCTCCGTCTATCAGGTATTTCGACCAGTCGTCTGTTGCAAGTGCATTTTCTTTTATCGCCATTTCAAACAGTTCTGTTCCAGGATATGCCTGCGGGAGATGGAACCCGACTATATCCGAATCGCAGGCTATGGCAAATTTGATTGTCTCTTCTATTGTCTCTGGCGTATCCCCTGGCAGGCCGAGGATGAAATTTGATCTCGAATGAATACCATGTTTCCTTGTCATCTTGAATGCTTCGAGTGCCTGTTTGGTGGTGAATCCTTTTTTAATTATCTTCAGTATCCTGTCGTTCCCTGACTCGACCCCATAATCTATCTGCCAGCAACCAGCCTTTTTCATGGCTTTCAGCATCTCCGGGTCGACATTGTCCACCCGTCCAAAACATGTCCATATGATGTCAAGTTTGCGGTCAATTATCTCCTGGCACAACTCAAGTACAAGGCGTTTATTGAATGTGAACGTATCATCCCAGAACCTGAGCTCCTTTGCACCGAATTTCTCGATGAGTTCCTGGATCTCGTCTACGACATATTTCGGCTTCCTCGTCCTGACCTTCGGCCCGAAAACATATCTGTTGCTACAGTATATGCATCTGTAAGGGCAGCCTCTCGAGTTTATTATGCTCATTACAGGCAATTTCCGATACCTGGACAGGCTTGGCCGGTACACGCCCTTGGGTAGAAGGTGTCTTGCTGGAAAAGGGATGGTATCCAGGTCTTCAATCAATTTCCGCGGTTTGTTGACTTTTATCTTGCCGTTTTCTTTGATAATCGCCCCGTCAATATCTGCTACACTCTCTCCGCGTTCCAGCTTTTCGACCAGTTCCATGACGGTGAGTTCGCCTTCACCATAGACTGCATAGTCAATTTTAGCTTTCCCGGCAAAGAGTTCTTCGTGCCTTTTCACTTTCAACATCGCACCGACATGTGGCCCGCCTATCATCACAGGGACGTCGGGCCTTACTTCATTAATTGCCTCTATGGCGTCCGTCGTCCTTTTCATCATCGGAGTACATGCAGTCAGGCCATACAGGTCGCTGTCATCACGGCTGATTATTTCCTTGAACCTCTTAGGGTCGATCTGTTCGGCAAAGGCATCTATTATCCTGCATTTGTGCCCTTCTTTTTCCAGGACTGCTGCTATGTATGCCAGACCGAGCGGCTCTTCTATACTCCCCACCTCTGGGAGTGTGAGCCCGTACATTTCGTCAAGTGCCCATGGAGGGCTGATTAGAGTGATTTTCATGTAGTTTATATTGATTCTATTTATCTTATATACTTTATGTACATCTATATGGTGGATGCGGAGGTGGATATCGTGATGGATATCGAGGTGTGAGCTGTGGGACAGCGCGAAGTTGACTAACGGGTGATCCCCAGCCTGTTTACCAGGTCTTCGATATTCTTTTTTATATAGTCGCTTGTATCGATTATTATATGCTGCCTTTTGATAGGCTGGTATTCTTTTTTGATCTTTTTATACACTTTATAATCTGCATCAGACTTGGCGTTCTTTCGAGCATTGCGCCGGGTCATACGCCTTTGTATGATGTATTCGGGACATATACATTCAATAATCTCCATCCTGCACCCTGTTTTTTCTGCAATCTGGTACACTCTCTTTCTAAGGTGTCTTTTGTAAAACGTGCCGTCTATTATGACATTTCTCTTACCTTCCAGTAGATAGGCGGCTATGAGGAATGTGACATTATATACGAGTTCTTTCTCTTCTCTTGTGTATTTTGGAGTTTTGAAGAGTTCCTTTCTAATCACGTCAGTCCTTATAACTGATGCCTTTATCTTTTTGGCGAGGTTTTTTGCAATCGTGCTCTTGCCTGTTGCAGGAAGACCTGAGATGAGTATGAGCATAGTCAATACTTCTAAAGAACAGTCTTATAAAATCTTGCATTAAAATTAACCTGGGATCTGGAACCAGAAAAGTCTAGAACAACAGCCTGGAGACGATTGTGCCAAGTATACCGCCGACGAGTATTGGAGGAAGGGCGGGCTGCGGCTGTGTGACCTTCATTTTATAGAGGTAGTATAGATAAATGCCAAGAGAGATTGTAATGAATCCTGTTGTAACCATGGCTGCCGTGAAATTCCTGTCGATATACATGGCGACAGATACGCCGGTTGAAAATATCAGGTCACCGAATCCGAGCTGATGGCCGGTGAATATGACCTCACCTGTCTCAATATCTTTTTCGATTTCCTTTTCATCACGTGCCCCCGGTCTCCTTCCTCCCACTACCCCTCCCACGTCAAGTGAGAAAAGGACGTTCTGCCTGTCCAGTACCTCTACCAGTTTTACAATCTGTTTTGTCTTTTTGACGAAGATATAGTCGAATACTGAGAGGACGACGAGGAGTATCAGAATAGTTTCGATTGTGAAATAGGATGCAACCGCACTCCCGGCAACTGCGCAAAGCGAGATCCCGAGGAATATTCTAAGAGGGATGAGATATCTTTTAGAGATTAAGAGGATGGAAGATATCAGTATCACACCATAAAAACCGCCCGCAACAGCCAGTTCAAGGATGTCTATTGAAACATAATCCACCAGCAAAGAGAGCAGGGTAGACAGCACCACGGAAGTGATTAGTGCAGAACTTAAAATCGCACTAAGATATATGAATATCTTGAATACCTTTAGAATGAACGAAAATTTGAAGATAAAAAGATAAAGATTTATGGCAATAATGAAGAGGACTGGAAGGACAAATACAGGCATTTTCGTTTCCCTGTAGGGTGAGAGGCTGGCTGATTCCTGTTTTGTTATTGTCGGGTTTTCCTGTTTTTCGATTTCAAATATCGTATGCTGGAACAATACCCCTAAAACCTGCGTAACTGCAAAGAGTGATAGAAGGATGAGAGATGCCAGATTTGCTTTGCGTATATTTCCCATGTCTAGATATTCGTGCAGTGCCATTTAAGCATTTTTTCCTGCCCTGCGACTATAGTCAATCCAACTGATTCTAAGCGATAACATATATATCACCGTGACATGATTCTTATCATGCATGACTCGTAAAATAGTAGTTATCCGGCATATCCATTTACTCAAGATAAGGCCGTAAAGGTAGACTGTTCATCTCAAAGGATCGCCTCAAACCATAAAGAGCAGGGCATCCCCCGAGAACTCAACGGTCTCGTTTTCAAGTGCCTGGAGAAAGAACCCGTTAGGAGATATCAAAGTTTTAGCGAATTAAAGGAAGAACTTCTAGAAATTTATTACAGGGTCACTGGAGGTGGGATCGTGAGGGGGGGATCGTCCTTGGGAAACTCCTGGGAGGTCTTATGTCATGGACCACAAATGAGGTTAGAGCATGAGGCAGAATAATTTCCAGATAACACACCACATTTGCATTGACTTTGTGTGTTACACTTTGGAATCATAGCTTTTTGAAGAGGATTTTGGGACTAATTTGGGAATATCTATTTATTGTTATAGTTATCAGGATAAAAGGTGAAAATGAGACCAAAAAAAGCGATTACAATTTCAATTATGGTTATAGTACTATTATTTGTCTATTACTCTATCGGGGCGGCACCTATAATCAGTGACGAGAATTATACCTATATCAGCGGACTTACGTGGCATAATACCTATGAAGCAGGGATCCAGGATGCAAGAGAGGAAAATAAGCCGCTACTGGTCTATTTCTGGGCAATCTGGTGTCAGTATTGTAGAAAACTTCATGAAGAAGTCTATCCTGATGAAGAAGTCTCAAAGATTTTGGAAGAAGACTTTGTACTGGTTGCCATAGACCTGGATACCAACAATAGGGCTGCCCAGAGGTTTGGTGTACAGTATCCGCCACATCTACTTTTCTTAACCCCTGAAGAGGAGACCATTACAAGGATCCCCGGATATTTACCAAAAGAAGAATTGTTACCTATCTTGGAAAATATAAAAGAACAGACAGCTACAATCCAGTCGCAAGATGACAGGACGACCACTGAAGACACAGGAAGATAATCAAAAAGAATAAGATATGAAAATGAGAGGAATATAGCATGGATAATGGAGATATAATCTTATATATGAGTCTGGTTGCAGGGATAGTTACTCTCATCCTTTTATTTAGTAAAGGGTCTGAGAGATACATAAAGCAGATGATACGGATCTTTACCGCATTGCTTCTGATAGATTTCCTCTTATTGACGTATTATTTCATCGTCACTGAGTTGACCATAAATTATGTCTGGGCATATACCAGCAAGGATCTGCCGCTGTTCTATAAATTGTCAGGGGTACTGGCAGGGCAGCAGGGTACGTTACTGTTCTGGGCGCTTCTTATATCTATAGGAAGTCTGTGGCTAAACGAGAGATACAGGATCGACGCGTCCATTAAAAAGATGCAGATTGTAGTTATATTAATCGGCATATATTTTATATTCCTGACAATGCTCGACTCGCCGTTTAAGACTATCTATCAGCTGTACCCGGATATCTCTGAGGATTTTGTTCCCCTGCAAGGAAACGGGCTAAAACCCATTTTGATAAACCCCTGGATGGCGGTTCACCCACCGATCATGTTTATTGCCTATGCTGCAATGACAATACCCTTTGCCGCCGCCGTTGTATATCTAAAGGACATGCATGATAGAGATGTCCATAAATTATGGATTCAAACAGCGGTTAAGTGGTGCAGGATATCGTGGCTATTTTTGACTTTGGGTATTGCGATTGGCGGTATCTGGGCGTTTGAGAGCTGGGGGAGGATGTGGGGCTGGGACCCTGTCGAGACCTCGTCGCTTGTCCCCTGGCTGCTTTTAACAGGTGCACTTCACACACTTTCAGAGCACAGAAGAAACAGAGCGCAGTACAGGATCCTTGCTCCTACTCTGGTTGCGATATCTTTTGTGCTGGTGGTATTTGCAACTCTTGTTACAAGAAGCGGTTTTTTTGAGTCTATCCATGCATTCGGTTCAGGTAAGGTTGCGACCTATCTGGTACTTTTGATAGTGATATGTGTGATTGCTCTAATCTATCTTGCGATAGCCCGACTCAACCGTGAGAGCAAGGAGGAGGACGGTGACAGTAGCGACGAGGAAGTTTCATTCATTACGAGGGCGAACCTGTTCTATCTTACAATCCTGCTGTTCACTGTATTGACATTTATATCGTTTTGGGGGATTATGTTCCCGGCACTTAATAAGTTACTGATAGGTACCAAGATAGGGATTGGAATATCATTTTACAATCTCTGGAGTTACCCGTTTTTTATAACCCTGATGCTTCTTGCAGGGCTGGGACTAAGATACAGGACGTCAAAAAAGTCTGAATTGTTAAAGGAGTTTTCGCTGTTCTTTATACTTACAGTGATAGCAGGACTCCTGCGGCCTACCGATGCATGGAACATTGTGGATTACTCTGCAATAATCAATCCGGATAAGCCTGTGCTGTACTCTCTTATCGGCTCGATTTCTGCACTAAGCTTCATCCCGCCGTCGGTCTACATGATCTATGGCATAATTGAAAGGGGGAAGATGGGTATTATCGCATCGAAAAACAGGGATTATAAGATAAAAGAAGCAGGAGTACTTATGATCCATTTTGGTGTCGTTCTTATTACAATTGGAGCAGTTTTTAGCACGATGTTTTCAGAAGAGTTGAATATAACACTTGACAGGAATGATAAGGGGATTGTAGTACCTGTTGAAGGCACGTCGTATAGTGTAAAACTGATTGATTCAGGGGAATATCCCGTCTACGGTGATGACTATGAGTACTTGAACCTCCCTGTTCGGGGTGAGAGTATAACAGAGTTCTATACCAGTCTGGAGTCAGGAGTATATAAAGACTCTTATACTGTCTACGGTTTTGTGGAGGATATAAAATCTGCTGGCGGATATACCTATGCCAAACTTGTCGATGGTGATAGAACTTTGTGGATTGCCACTGATGTGCCCCATATAAAAAAATATGATACAATCGTGACGACAGGATTCTTGATGTCCAATTTTTCAAGCGCGTCTTTAAATATGACGTTTGATTGGATATTGTTTACTGGGGACGTAGAGCCTATCCAAAAAGCCCAAAAAGCCCGCAGGCAAGTTATATCGAATACCCAGCAGGTTGAGGTTGTCGTATATGACCGTGAGGATACCATCGGCCAGGGAGTTGCAAGATATATTTACTATGGGACGGCTGATGATTCATTTGGCCGTGTTATGATTGACAGGGGCATATTCTATGACGTGCAGGTTGATTTCCGCGGTTTCCAGCAGGGCGGACGTTATGTCCCTCTAACTATAAGGATAGTACCACTTATAGGCTACCTGTGGCTTGGGGTCATACTACTTGCGGCAGGGATCATTGCAATCCTGTTATTTGATAGAAGGAGTGACTGAATGGAATGTATACTGAGTTTTGGTGGTTGGTGAAATGGACGCGGAAACGCGGAACGACAGGTAGCAGATATATGTTCTCTTAGACGATGATGATCCTATCCCACTATCCTGGAAAATAATAGATAAGTTACGCCTCCTCTTCAGATGGCCTGTAGGCTACAGTCTTCATCAAAACAATGTCTCCTACAGACTTCACTGCCCCATAAGGAACGATTATACCCTTTGTAGCCTCAATCCCAACAATCTTCATAAAGCCTTCTTTTACATTATTCAATACTATCCCCAGGACCTTTCCTGTTTCTGGGTCTATTGAAACATCTTCCAATGTCCCTACATGCATACCATCTTCGGCGAATACTTCAAGCCCTATTATCTCATTAAGTCTGGATACCATTTTATCTTCCTCGTTTGGTTCATTTCTGTATGAAATTTTACCTCATCTCAACTTACTTTGGAGATACCTGTATAAAAAATTTTTCATGTTCATGGACGAATATCCAGAGGTCATCCAATTAATACCTTCAAAACCCTATTTTAATTGGACAGTCCTTCTTTTGCAGACATTATATACATATAGAGATATTCTTCACCTGCCAGATAGACCTTTTTTTGATTTCGACAAACTCAACCAGCCAATTCGACCCGCCAAATGAAAAAATTAGAAAGATTTTTAAATAAAAGGGTTAATTGGACGGGCTCATCCTTGATGCTGTGTAATCCTTCTAATTTCGTGTATCAAGCACCTTTTTTAAAAACTGACCTGTGTATGAACCCTCTACTTTTGCAATCTCTTCAGGAGTGCCGGCCGCAACCACCCTCCCTCCTTTATCACCCCCCTCAGGCCCGAGGTCGATGATGTAATCTGCGGTCTTGAT
>WAQR01000014.1 GCA_015520145.1 Candidatus Hydrothermarchaeota archaeon | reverse complement strand
ATCACAAGCGTAACTACAAGTTCGGTAAGTACAACTACAACATTGATGAAATTCCGTAGTATACCACCAAAGATTAATATGCCGGACCCGTCTAACATGATGATGTGCTCGGGTATCATGGGTGACTGCTGCAAAATGGGTCTTGGCGACTGCTGTAAAGATATGTCAGAGTGTAAAGAAGACCACCGCTGCTGCAAAGAAACCGAAGGTCCACCAACAGAAATCCCAGAATTCCCGACAGTAGCAATACCTGCGGTACTTGCCCTTGGAGGTGGATACCTGGTAATGCGGATGAAAAGGAGGAAATAGAGAAGAGAACCGAGATATTAGATTAGATATTAAATCAATATTAATAAATACGACATCTGGAGTATGATAGAGGATGGTGGTACGAGTAGGCGTAATAGGAACTGGCGTGATGGGTGGGCATCATGTCAGGATCTACAGCGAGATGGAAAATGTCGTCCTACTTGGAATCTCAGATATTGACAGAGAACGTGTTGAGAGTCTCGCTGAAAAATACAATACTGCTGCATACACAGATTACAGGGAGCTTTTAAACCAGGACCTGGATGCTGTGAGTATAGCAGTTCCGACCACGCTGCATAAAGATATCGCCATTTCAGCAATCGAGAGAGGAGTAAGTGTCCTGGTAGAGAAACCTATCGCAGACACTGTTAGAAATGCAGACACCATGATCAAAAAGGCGAAAGAGAAAGGTGTAAAATTGATGGTCGGCCACATAGAACGGTTCAACCCCGCGATAATGGCATTAAAAAAGTATATAGACGAGAAAAAGTTCGGAAAGATAGTCTCGATATCAGCAACACGGGTCGGTCCGTTCGAACCGAGGATACGCGATGTTGGGATAATCCAGGATCTTGGAGTCCATGACATCGATTTGATGTCCTACCTCTATTCCGAGAAGGTCAGCGAGGTATATGCCTCTGCAGGGTCTGTAATTCATGGATTCGAGGACTATGCCAGCATCCTTTTACGCTTCAATAATGGAAACGCAGGCATAATCAAGACGAACTGGCTGACCCCGCATAAAGTGAGGAAACTGACAGTCACAGGTACAGAAGGGATTGCATACGTAGACAATATCCAGTTCTCATTACAGATATACAACGGAAAACCAGAGATAAACGTTAAAATCGAGAAAAAAGAACCGCTTAAAAATGAACTGGAACATTTCATAGAATGCATTGAAAAGGATAAAGATCCACTTGTAAGCGGTGAAGACGGACGATATGTACTACAGACTGCGCTTAGTGCAATAAAGTCCTACAAACACGGAAAGGTAATCAGGGTGATGACGGCATGAAGATATACGGGAACGAGAATGTCAAAGATGTCAAAGACGCTTTTAAAAATGGCAATATGACAGTTGCAGTTTACGGTCTTGGAAAGATGGGCCTACCTCTTGCAGCGATTTTTGCTGATAAGGGTGCAAGGGTCATCGGTGCAGATATAAACGAAGAGGTTGTTATGAAGACAAACCAGGGGATAAACCACGTGAGAGGAGAGCCCGGACTGGACGAGCTGGTAGAGAAAAATGTTAAAAGAGGCAGATTAAAGGCAACGACCGATCTGGTAAAGGCGGCAAAGGATTCTGATGTCATGATAATCCTTGTACCCGCGTTTTTAGATAAAAATAAGAAACCCGACCTTGGGATTGTAAAGTCTGTCAGCGAGAATATTGCGAAAGGCATTGAAAGAGGAGATTTTGTTATCGTGGAAACCACTGTCCCGCCAGGGACTACTGACAGGGTTGTCAGGCCGATTCTCGAAAAGTCTGGTTTAAAAGCAGGTGAGGATTTCGGGATGGCTCACTGCCCTGAAAGGACATCTTCTGGGCGGGCTATCCGGGACATCCTTGGTGCGTACCCCAAGGTTTGCGGCGGTATAAATAAAAAGAGCACAGATACGGCTGAAGCGATTTACCAGGTTATAAACAGTAAAGGGGTAATCACTGTTTCAAGTTCAACAGAGGCAGAGATGGTCAAGATCGCAGAGGGTCTGTATCGCGACGTAAATATTGCCCTTGCAAACGAACTTGCCCTTATTTCAGAGCGGTATGGAGCAGATGTCTTTGAGGTTATTAAGACTGCGAACACACAGCCTTTCTGCAATATCCATAAGCCCGGTGCAGGTGTCGGCGGTCACTGCATACCGGTCTATCCGTGGTTTGTTATAGATGAGAATACAAAGTTGATAAAAACCGCAAGAGAGGTAAACGATTCCATGCCTGAATATGTCGTTGACAAGGTGTCAAAAACACTGAGCGAGCACGGAGAGAGTGTTAAAGACAGCAACGTACTTATAGCCGGCCTGGTATACCGGCCTGGTGTGAAGGAGGTCTATCACACACCTGCAAGAGAGGTCATAAAGAAGCTGAGAAAACTCGGTGCAAATGTATATGGATACGACCCTGTGCTTTCAGAAGATGAGATGAAGTCAATGCTTGGTGTGGAATCTCCAAACGGCCATAAGATTAACTGTGCAGTGTTTATACATGATTACAGGTATAACCCTAAAGCCAATATTGAACATATTTTAACGCCTGAGAACCTGTTCAGAAACGGATGATAGAAACGTTCAGGTAATTAGGAAGTTTAGGAAGAATTCAAGAAAAGAAGAAAAAACGATGAGGCGAAATGCTGAGTTCCAAGGTAGTTAATAGAGGGTGAAAATCATGCCGGAATGCAATGAATGCGAATCACACTTCATGAAGTATCCACTTGAAGTCTCTGGATGGCATCCTAAAGTAAAAGAGGAGCTCCCTTCTTCCTATCACAATACACCCACCTGCCCCAACTGCGGACTGATAGGGGATATCAAAAAGACAAAATTAAAGGATGCCCTCTTTGTGATAAAGTCCAGGATAGACGACCCTGAGGTGATCATGGATTTCATGGCATTTTACAGGAAAAGGCACAAGGATTTTGCTGATGGTTATTCTGTTGCTATGGCGTTTATTTTTAAGATTCAAAGGGTTTGAGGGGAATTAACCGTTTACCTTCATTTTCATGATATTATGATAATAGGGGGTGATGTCAAAAGTTGAAGAAGTGTAACATGAAGCAGATATCGGTTTTAATGATATGTTTTGTGTTCTTTATGGGCGGCCTTGGCGGGAGTGTGAGTGCGGCAACCGCGGTTTCCAGTTGCACTACCATAACCTCGCCCGGCGTTTACGAGCTTACCTCTGAGCTCACCAGCACCAGCACGTGTATAACAATCAGATCAAGTGATGTGATATTCGATGGTGCAGGTTATAGTATCACCGGTCAGGGCAGTAAGTATGGCATCTACGTTTACAATAGCAGTGACGGCCTCACCAACGTGACGATAAAACACGTCACTGTGATGGGATGGAAATATGGGATATTCTACCGCAGTGCAGAGAATGGAAGCATTACGGGCAATACTGCCTTAAACAACAACCAGGGAATCCGCCTCTATTCTTCCAGCGGCAATACCATAGTTAACAACACCGCCAGTTCGAACAGCGAGTACGGAATCGTCCTATGGTCTTCCAGCAAATACAACACCATCACAAACAACTATTTCAACAACACTGACAACTATAAAATCACCACTTCAAGTGGCAACAACATATGGAGCGTCCCCAAGAAAGCGGGTGCGAATATCATCGGAGGCACGTATCTTGGCGGCAACTTCTGGGCAAAGCCTGACGGCACGGGATTCAGCGAGACCTGTGGCGATACTGATGGTGATGGTATCTGCGACTCGAGTTATACCCTGGCATCAGGGAACATCGACTACCTCCCGCTGACAATCACAGCAGGCGGTCCAACGACTACTACAACAACTACGACAACCACGCTAACTTCAACTACAACAACTCTGTGCGACACCAAAGATTGCGACCCAACACAAATCCCTGAGTTCCCGACCGTGGCAGTACCCGCGATACTGGCCCTTGGAGGATACCTGGTCATGCGGAGAAGAAAGAGGGGATAGATAGAAAGCACTGACGTAGAAAAGATGGCAAAAGCCCTCCAGCACTTTTTAAAAAGATAAACTATATATGTCCAAAAAACAAGATAGATCTTGGTGATAAAGATGGGCGTAAGCATGGTAAAGGTCTCTTCCAGGGGACAGATAGTCATTCCAAAAGATATCATGAAAGAGTTGGACGTGAAGATAGGCGATAAGTTGCTGGTCGTAAGTAAAAACAAGAACATCCTCTTAAAGAAAATAGAAATGGACGTATTCGAGAAGAGTCTGGAAGACGTCCTGGAACCAATGTGGAGAAAAGCCGAAGAGAAAAAACTAACTGAAAAAGATGTCGAAAAAGCCGTCAAAACCGTAAGGGAAAAAGAGGCCGAGTAGATGAAGATATTACTTGACACGAATGTCCTCGTATCAGCAGTTATAGTCAGAGACGGCAAACCATTTCAGCTTTTGAAGAAGGGGGAGTCTGGTAAAGTTCAAATTGTCATATCTCCACAAATTATCGATGAGTTCAGGAAGGTATTAAGAGAGCCAAAGATCGGTTTTACAAAAAGAGAAATAGATACCGTGATTCAAAAGATTTCCAGTTTTTTCCTGATTGCCAATCCAGGGATCACGCTGAAAGTCGTAAAGGAAGACCCCGGGGACAATAAAGTATTGGAATGTGCCGTTGTTAGCAGGGTGAAGTACATAGTTTCCGGGGATAAACATCTGCTGAAACTTGGGAGATACAAAGGAATTAAAATTGTATCTGTAGTGAAAATGCTTGAAATTTTAAGAGATCTGTAAGTGGATACCTGGTCATGCGGAGAAGAAAGAGGGGATAGAGAGAATCGACCAATCAACCACTCTCTAATCAGCATTCAAAACAAACCTTCTTCTCTCTAAGGAAATTCAGGTCAAACGTATCGAAGATATCTAACCTTCCAAGTAAGTTAGGGACATCTGCCAGAGCGAATGCAACAGTGACATCGATTTCTTTATCCCCGATTTTCATTGGAATTTTGTGAACATATGCTATGAGTTCACCAGCGATCCCTCTAAATCTTCTTTCTTGTCCATCTTCAACGTTGATGCCGATTATGTCCCCAATTCTCTTTGAAAATAAAGAAATATCTGCCCCGGAATCAACCACCACACTTATCTCAAATGGTTTATTGTCCAAATCTCTTAACCCTATTTTTGCAATGGGTCTATGAACAAAACCAAGACTCTTTGATGCTTCCTTTGAGTAGGGAAAACATTCTTTCACAGAACCATTGCCTCCTTCTTAGGCACTTGTCCAAGGAAAACAGTGGCTTCGGGATGCTGTTTTCTTGCTTCACCATAGACTTTTTTTGCATCTTTTCCATGTGAAACAAGTCGATTATTGACTATCGCAACATACTCCCCTTCGTATTTCTTCATTATCTCTGCAATATTGGCCTTGAAATATTCTAATGCGTCTTTCATCCTATCACATCTATTAACTATTCATACGTTTTTCATTAAATAATTTTTCTACAAACTTCTCTCTCTTTTTTTAAAGCTTGCTCTTACTTCAATATCTTTACTCCTTCAACTCTATCAAAGCCCGTATCAAAGGTTGCAATCTTGTCTATCCCATAAAGTCTCACAAGTGCCAGGCTGGAACAGTCAGTAAAACTCATGTTTGCCTTTTGGAATATCTCCCATCCCAGGTTAAAGGCATCGTCATCAACTTTTAGCAGGTGAACCTCGCTTTTGAGAAGGTGTTCTCCAAGCTCCAAAGCCTTTTTCAGGCTTTTGCTTCTAACAAGGGAGACCGTTACTGCTTCGTCAAAAATGTAGTCTGAAATAAAGACCCTCCCATGCTCGCCTCTAACAATTTCTGGAAGGAGCTCAAATGCCCTTTCGTGAAGTTCGTCCCTGCTGTTGTAATAGGCGACGATTACTGAGGTATCCAGAAATACTGACATCTACTCACCGTAGAGGATTTTGTCTATCTCCTGACTGGCCTTTTCAGTACCCTGCCCCCAGTCATAAGGTTTTAGATCAAGAAGGCTTTTCACTGCCTTTTTCGGTCTTTTTCTGCTCTCTATCCAGAATTTCATTGCCCCTGTAATGGCTTTTCCTATGCTGGTACCATCTTTTACGGCTTCAGCTTTAAACTCTCTAAAGACCCTGTCATCGACGCCTCTTATGGTTAAATTGCCCATCTTATCATACATGTAATACAAGTTTAACATTTTAAATCTTTTTGCTCCTGTGATAGAGCCGGCCCCTGGCGTATACCTGGTCATGCTGGCTGGAAGAAATGGACAGGGAAAATCAGCCCCTCTCCTTATTTTTTTGGCAAGACCATGTGCACATCATGCAGCTTGTGTTTATCGTGTTAAATGGGATATCAAAGGGGCGAGCGAAATTAATATTGAATAAAAATGGCACCGAAAACCAGTTTTGGCATCAGGATAAAGGATGACCTCGTTGAAGAGCTCAACGAGATAGTTGAAGAATGTGTCTATCTAAATACGAGCAGGTCTGAGGTCGTCGAGGCAATACTGTGGAATTACTTCAATTCAGATGATAGACACACCAGTGAAATATCAAATCTAATCATCAAGAAAAGGCAGAACAAATTGGACAGGTAACACGTCACAATAGTCAAGGGGAATAACATGGATATCCTGGTACTTATAATCATCTTCAGCATCAGTTTTTTGATGGTGTTTCTGTTAGTACCAAGGTTCGCCCGCAAGTTAACTGAAAAAGGTTTTGTAGTCAGGGATTACTACAAACCCGGCAAACGCCTGGTACCGACAAACGGAGGTCTGACAATCCTCTTTGGTGTGCTTGGCTCTCTTATAATAGCCCAGCTTTTAATTAATTCCGTGGATAGGCTTTTGATATTCTATTTCATCGTGTTCACCTTTGCAATATTTGGCCTGGTGGACGACCTGATAGATGTCGGCAGGATATTGAAGATTGTCTTCCCGTTCTTCCTGGCGCTGCCAATTGCCCTGCTCAACCTGGATACCACCCTGTGGATAGGGTTTACAGAGATAGAGCTAGGTGCATTTTATACATATCTGATCGCACCCATTTACGTGATGGTTGTCACAAACCTGATAAACATGCACTCCGGCTACAATGGGCTCTCAAGCGGTCTGGCATTTATCCTGTTCATCTTTGTAGGTATTGGTGCCTATATTCAAAACGGTATTGAGAGCCTTATATATCTCGCACCGATACTTGGGGCATCAATGGCATTTCTGTATTACAACCGATACCCATCAAGAATATTTGAAGGGAACTGCGGCAGCCTGATGCTGGGTTCAGCACTCGGCGGTCTCATCGTTTTGAATAATATGGAGATTTTCGGGGTAATAATCCTTATCCCGCACATCATCAATTTCCTGATGTACGTGGTATGGAAGATTAGAAAAGTGGGAGAGATAAAGTTCGGAAAGCTTAGAGAAGACGGCACGCTTGAAGTGCCAAATCCGCTGACGATGAAATGGATAGTCCCGTACTACTGCAGGGTAACCGAGCCGCAGGCGATACTGATACTCTATCTGCTGACTGTTGTATCAGGTATCTTTGGGTTGATTATCGGGGTGTGACCTCAAACGGCGGGATCTTATTATATATGCCATCACTGCACCGATAATTATTCCAATCTCATCTGACAGGATGTCAAGCGGGTTGAATCTCCTTCCAGGTACATAGGATTGATATAACTCATCAAAAATCCCTATAACCAGCCCTATCACAAGGGTCAACACCAGTGCCCATTTATGCAGGGATCGGGTATTCCTTATTGCGGTATACAGGAGAAAGCTGAATATCCCGTACTCTATTATGTGGAGTGAAAATTTCCTGGGGTCCATCTCGGCTATCTTTGAGACATAAGGAAGGTCTGAGATGGATGAGAGGTAGAATATCAATCCGATATATATTAATACATATATCCAGTACCTTTTCATGGTATGGGAAGGTGGCTGGCCACCGGTCAGTTTCCTATCATACTTCTTCACCGCGCCCTCCTCCACACTTCTCACACCTTTCACACCTCTCCCTGTTTTAAATACAAAGAACAGGATTGTAAAGTAGGATGTGAGGAGGGTGATATACACAGCAGAAATAATCAACACCCTTATGAAATTAAAATCCTTATTGATGAATGTATCCATGACTATTATAAAAAACAATACCACCAGGTATGATGCATAGCTAATTGAGAGCGCTTTATATCTCTTTTCCATGATGTTGTCATTCATGATGCCATCTCGTTTAAACGTTTTATCCTCGAATCGACAGATGGGTGGGTGTCAAAAAGAGAATTGAATATGTCATCATTTAGCGGGTTTATAATAAAAAGGTGTGCATGCGAGGGGTTCACCTGGTGCTTTGTCCCGTCCATCTTGCCCTCCATCTTTTTTAGTGCTCTTACAAGATTTTCATGACCCCCGCATAAGCCCGCACTGTATTCGTCTGCAGCATATTCCTGCCCACCAGACTTTGTAAGATGTATCATGAACGCTGCATGAGGTGCTGATAGCGACATTGTAAAGAACCTGATAAGCCTGGGTGCTGGGTCGCTCTCCTGTCCAAATCCCAGAAACATCGAACCCCATAAAGCAACGGTAGCTGAGGCGGTAATGATCCCGCCAAGCGCTGCGGTGACGGTAGCCGTCCTGGTTCTTCTGTTATCTTTTATATGAAACATCTCGTGCGCAAATACCGATTCCAGCTCATTGGCATCAAGCAGTTTTATCGCTCCTGTTGTTATTACAATTGAGGCATCTCCCGAGGCATTTCCCTGGCCTTTCCCACAGGAGAACACGGAGAATATGTTTGGCATCTGGGATTCAATAATATACAATCTCGGGCACGGGATACCTGATCTTTCCGCAAGGGTCTTCAATGTCCTGGAAAGTCCAGAGTCATCTGATTTGCGGGCACTGTACCACCGCAGGATTATCCTGTCACTGAAACGTATGATGGTGAGAAGGATGATTAGCAATGTGATGAGTAACAGCAATGCCAGTACGATGACCAATGTATAGATAATACCTGGTACCATAAACTCTTATTTGAATCGTTAAAGACTTATAAAATTTCGGATGGGTGATTGAATAAATAGAAATCTGCTATTAATCCTGCTGACACTGGCACTGTTCATAGGCGCTACCATAGAATATTCTGAAGGTTCTGCGATCATTGGCATTATGCTGTTTGTGGCAGCAATAATCCTGTTATCCAGGATGGATATCAGGAGACCGCCTGGAGATATCAAACCCAAATTTTATGCTGTTATTGGAGTTTCGATTATCATCTTTGATGCTGCATATAATTATGCGGGTCTTGGGAGGAGCGGGATAAATACACTTGATTCGATGATCCTCCTGCTCGGGTTCTCACTTGTCGCACGCAGTATTGATAATGAGCAGGGACGTATGCTTGGAACTTTCGGGATGTACATGTCTGCCACATTTATCCCGCTGTATCTGACGTTCTATGTTGTGTTTGCAGAATATCTGTACAGGTTCGACCATTACTTTGTCATGCTGCCGTCGGCATATATCGCAAAGGCTGCGGGAGTGCCACTTGAGATAGTCACAACCGAGATAGTCCGCATTTACGGAGCACAGGAAAACCTGGTCCTGAAAATTGGTGGACCGTGCTCAGGGTTATATTCAATGTTCTTGCTTATCGGTATCGTTGTGGGATACAGTGCTACTGAGGGTATCAGCGACGTGAGGAGGATAATCAAACTCGCCGCGGTCGCTGCTGTTGTGGCATATACTGCAAATCTGATCAGGATCTCGACCCTCTATGGTGTTGCATATCTGTACGGCATTGATATCATGATGACCGTCCATGTGCATCTTGGATGGATACTGTTCGCCCTCACCTCTGTGGTGATACTCTACCTGCTTTCGAGGACACATCAAGTATCTCTTAAATAAAAGACAATTTAGGTCAGATAGGGGGTTTTTATAATAATTATTGGAGCACTGATTATCATCCTGATGCTGATACCTCCCGCGGCTGCGGCAGGACAGTTTGAGCCGGTGCTGGTCATAGAGAAAGAGATGAACTTCAGCATCTCTACAGCCGCCATTTCCTCAGGTGGAAACTCTTTTGCGATTGGCCACTACAACGGACTGGTCCTGGTATTTAACCGCACTTTTGATATTTTATGGCAGGAGTGGACTGAAGATGCTGTCAGGAGCATGGCACTCACTTCAGATGGCAGGTACCTGGTGCTGGGCTCTGGCAGGGTAACCGCATTATATGATAAAGGGAACCTGACATGGAAAAATGACCTGGGGTTCGTGAGGGATGTGGCGATTTCAAACCGCGGGAGATACAGTGCAGACAAGTTCATTGCAGCAGGTACTGCATCAGGTGTGATTTACATGGATAGGTCTGGAGATGTTGTCCAGACATTTACAACCAATACAGCTGTTGAAAGTGTTGCAGTATCGTCCGATGGCAGACTCATCGCAGCAGGAGACCAGGGGTCTGTCTATCTCTTTGATAGGCAGAACGGTACTTCATGGTCATATCAGCTGAATGATGTTGTCTATGACATCGCAATATCTCCTGAAGGGAGTTATATCGTAGCCGGCACAAGAGGCGGTTATATCTATCTGTTTACTAGTAGCGGGAAGCTGCTTCTGGCAGATGTCCTTGGTATATCGCCGGTCTACAGTGTCGCGGTAACAGATAAAGCTGGATATGTGGCTGCTGGAACTGGTGATGGAATATTCCTGCTTGCAAGGAATGGTGAGGTACTCTGGACATATTATACAAGTGATGTCCTGTGGGTCGGGATGCCTGCTGGGGGGCAGAGCCTTGCCGCGGTATCAGGGCGCAGGAATGTATCTATCTTCAGGATCCCTGATACAACACCGCTGTCTGTTGAGATAGCTGCACCTGCTAATAAGAGCAGGGTTTCTGGGATTGTGGACATAACCCTTAGAAGAACCGGACCTGCCATATCAACCCTGATTAAGGTCGATGAACAGGAGATATCCAGAAGCTCCAGCTACAGGCTAGACACCAGACTTATTGGTAACGGATGGCACACCCTTACTGCCGAGGTGGTAGGTCGTTCTGGGGATGTTAAAGTATCTACCGTGGAGATATTTGTAGATAACGATGCCGTACCCCCGCCGATAAAGATCTTAACCCCACTGGAGGGCAGTGTGCTTTCTGGTACAGCAAGGATATATATATTTACAAACACACTGTTCGAGAATATCTCGCTTTTTATAGATGGTGAAGAGGTCTCAAGTAGCGGGATGCCGTACACCTGGAACACCAGGGCGTACAGTGAGGGCATACATGAGGTCACTGTTGTGGGCAGGCGGCTTGGTGAGGAATATTCTGACAGCATCCTGGTATTTGTGGATAATGTCCCTGATACGGTCTCGCCGTACGTCAGTATATTGCAGCCATTTCCTGAAGAAGAGGTGAGCAGAACTGAAGCGGTTAGAGGCGTCTTTACAGATATCCCTTTTAAAGTGTATCTGAAGATTGACGACAGGATTGTCTCTGATTCCCTGCCCTATATCTGGGATACGAGTGCAGAACCTGTGGGCACGCACGAAATTACCCTGTTTGCCCTCGATGAGTCAGGGAATATTGGTTATCACTCTACCACGGTCGTAAAGCCGGAGGTCGAAGACCCTGACGGGGATGGTTGGAGCAACAGGCTGGAGAAGCTCTACAGGACAGATCCCAACAATCCTGATACAGATGGTGACGGGATAATTGATTCAAAGGATGAAGACCCGTTAAGAGACCAGAGCAGGTTCTATCAGTACCTGTATTGGGTAATTGTCCTTTTATTTATCCTGGCGGTTGTCATAAGGCAGAAGGATATCAGGCTCATACTGGTACTCACCTCACTTGCAGCAGTTTTCATTGTTATCCCGCCGTTTAGTTCTCTTCCTGTGCGGATACCATTTGCGATATTCCTGGTGTTCTTTGCACCGGGATATGCATTCATTTCTGCCATGTTTCCCAGAAGAGAGATCTCGTTTATCGAAAGGTTCACGCTGAGTGTTGCGTTCAGCATTGCCATATTTGTGTTTAACGGCTTTGCTCTAAATTATACCTGGGGATTCAGGACCGTGCCAATCGTGGTCACGGTATCCGCGATTACCCTTGTATTTTCGCTACTTGCTGTTATATTAAGGATGGCAAGTCCACCAGGAGAACGGTTTTCTATCGATTTCAGGCTGCCTGAATTTCCTGACAGCAGACCTCCAAACGAGATTGAGAGGGCGCTTATAATCGCTCTCGTGCTCTCTATCGTTGTGGCAGGTGCGATGCTACTGTATGCGAAACTCACTTTCAAGCACGAGGAATTCACTGCACTGTATATCCTGGGTGAGGGGGGGAAGGCAGAGGGATATCAGAAGGGTTTTTATCTCGGAGTGCCGCAGTGGATGACTGTGGGTGTGGAGAACTATGAACGCTCACCGTCTGAGTACGCACTTGAGGTGAGGCTTAACGGCGCTGTGCTTAAGGAGGAGAACTTTTCTCTTAATGATAGGGAGAGATGGCTAAAGCGCATGTCTTTCATTCCAACACAGGCAACCGAGAGGTCGAAGCTGGAGTTTCTGCTCTATAAGGACGGGGATACCAGCAAGCCATACCGTTCTGTGCACCTGTGGGTCACGTCACGCCCAAACTACGCTAATCCTGAGTCATTTGAGGGATATTCGTTAAAAGAACTGCCGGTGGTTGAGAACAGGGATTTCGAGTTTAATTATTCTGGCTGGAGTTTTAGATCCACAAACGAGAACCTAACAGGAGGTTATACTAACAGCAGTTATACCTCACCTCCGTCATCTTACAGACTTTCACTCCCGCCAGGTAAACTCGCACGTAAAGACGATTATGCACGGATAAGCCAGCAGCTCGTATCAGATAAAGAGGGGCTGGCAGTCCTGTCGTTCAATGTCAGGGACAGTTACGGCTCGTCTTCGAAAGGGAGGTATATAAAGCAGGTCATGTTAAATGGAAAGATGGTGTGGGAAGAGGATGCAGCAGGACAGAGGGGCTGGGAGCACTTCGCAGTACCTGTGAATTTTGTCACTGGGGCGAATGAACTTGAACTCAGGCTCTATCTAAAGGGTGACGGCAGTGCCCCGATAACGGTGTGGTGGGACGACGTTGATGTGAAGCCTGCCGGGGCGTTGTCTGCGTTGTGAGTTTCTACTTATGAGTACATCCTCAGGGAATTATATCAAATCCCATGACCCTGAAGTCGTAATCGAATGTGAATATTGTTTTGATACC
>WAQR01000013.1 GCA_015520145.1 Candidatus Hydrothermarchaeota archaeon | reverse complement strand
CTGTTATCTGGCATGACAAAAGAGGCCATCATTCTTTTTCTATTACGGCCCATTCCTCTTTGATAATCCTAATTAAATCGAGTTGTCCCCTGCCATATTCGGTCAACTGTTTCGCTCTCTTCAACTCGATACAATCTTTCTCTATTTCATAAAGTATCTTCTGTAGTTTTTTTGGGATTTTCATCTTGTCCACAATATTGTGGAATTTCAATATATAAATCTTTCCACAATTTTGTGGTATGGTAAAAAGGACAGCGAAACAGGTAAGAAAAGATATACTAAAAGCCTTAAGCGATGGTAAAGAACATTCTTACGGAAACTTAGAAAGAAAAGTAAACACCAACTGGCAAACCGTCAGAAATCATTGTGATGAATTAAGATTATTTAAAGCAGTTACAATCTCCAGAGAAAATAGAGTGAAAATAACAAAATTTGGTCTTGAACTTCTGGGAAGATTATGATTGAGATAGTGCCCCATAGGCGTTCTGTCTTTTCATCCGTAGTCAATTTTTCCTGCTATAAACCAAACAAACTACGGATTTTGTCAATTATGTCTTGTACGGTTTCTATTACTGGTTGGATTGCCTTTTCTATCTCATTCATTGCCGGTGTTGCTGGTTGGGCAGGGACTTGCTCTGGTTTTTCGGGTTGGGAGGTTTCTTTTGGTTGAATTTCCGTGGGCATTAGAGTAGATGTTGTGGGCAGTGTCAATTTGTAACTTAAAAATTTGTCTAATCTTTCTAACCTCTTCTGATAATCGTCTAAGGGAGGTTTCTCTCCAGTGTAATATCCCTTATAATAACTAGGATTTGTCCATGCTAAAATTACATGCTTTAAATCCTTCAATGTCGCAGTTTGTGGATCAATTTTTAAGTAATCTCTCAAAATTATACCAGAATAAGTTAAAACAAATCTTCTGTATTCTTGTTCGTTCTGAATTACTCTTTCAAAATCAAATTTGGGCTCAATATCTCTAAAAGGCAGGTTAGCATCATCAACAGCTATTTTCCGAATTTGAGCCGGTCCATAACTTCCTTTTTCATTCGGATTCTCCCACCACGTATTAACATTTCTATTTTCTACTTCTACATACGTGATTGCGTCAAAAACTATTTCTTCTAACTCGGGAGAAAGTTTATACTTCTGAGGGGTTGAAATAGTCGGTGGAGTTGTATCCCGTGTTTCACCTTTGACCAGTTGCATATAATAATCCCAATCCCAGTATGGACCCGGATCTTGTTTACCGGATTTTGATATCTCGCTATGGCCAACAATGTGCGTTCGGTCCTTTGGTATATCGTATTTTTCGGATAAATACCTGACCAATGCTGCCGAAGATTGATACATCTCTTCAGTAGCCCAGTTTGGATCAGTAAGCCCCCCTCTCCTGTCCTCATGTTCTATTCCTATACTGTATTCATTGAAATCTCCAGCGTGCCAGGCAATGTCTTTTTCTTTCACCATTTGCACGATCCGACCATTCTTACCGACTAAATAATGAGCACTCACTTCAGATTCAGGTCTTTTAAACCAGTCTATTGTATCCTCTAGAGTGCCATCCATGTAGTGTATTACGATATATCTAATTTCACGAGTATCCCGAGTGAATTTATTATCTGTTGGTATCAACTCTGCACCAGGATAATCTGCCTGGAGTACTGGAGTGATTCCTTTAATATAACCATCAAGCCAACCTGTATGTCCCAAAGAATTTTCCTGTTCTGCCTCTTTCCAAACGCCAAATACAACATCCCAGTTACCTACCGTATCTACGGTGTAAGTCCACTCAACACTACCTTGTTGATTAGGGGAGAGTGTAACCGGTTTGGTTGGGAGATTCTCTTCATCACCGTTTGGCTTTCTTAAGCTTACTGCGGCATAAAACGTCCAGGGGATGTTGCCAGTATTTGTGAAACTAAACTTTAGAGCGACGCTCTCTCCAACTTTTATCTCCTTCGGGATGGCACTTTGGTCATCAATGTTAACCGTGATCAATTCTGTTTGTGGTGAGTTCGGCGAAAGATTCAAAGTAGTTGTCGTAGTGAAGCTGGTTGTTGTAGTTGTCGAGATTGTTGTGCTCGTTGTAGTGGTAGTCGTCGTAGTTTTTCCTGACACGGTAGTCGTGGTGGTCGTTGAAGTAGTCGTGGTTGTTGTTGATGAAGTTGGCAAAGTTGTTGTCGAGGTAGTTGTTGTAGGGGTTGGAGTATCTTCTGTGATGAAATACCATGAAGAGGAAAATTGTTGCCCCCATCCTGCACTATTATGGGACCGCATATTCCAGTAATACTTTACTCCATTGTTCAATATGCCACTGGGCAGGGTAAACGAAGTTCCATATATTGGACCATAATCCACTTCGCTATCAAAGACGAGATTGCTTGGGCCGTAGGGCGGCTTGCTTATATAGAGGCCGTAGTAATTAGCATTGGATACGCTATTCCACTGAAAGGTGGGTGTGAGAGATTCACCGGTGGCTCCGTTTGATGGAGAAACAAGGGTTGGTGGAGATGGGATCGCAATTACTTTGAGATAGTACACGCCCTCTGGATAACCTTCAGCCGACCAACCTTCAAGATCGTCGCTCCAACGTATTTTCCACCAAGTGTAAGTAATTCCTTCTACGGCAGCCGCTTGTGGTCCTTCGAGGATTACGCCAACATCTCCATCGAACTTCCTCCATCCAGTCGGATCACCGGCAGGAGAATCACGAGCATTTAGACCTATCTCACCAGTGTTCTGCACTTCTACAGTATCTCCTATATTAAAGGCCGATACTACGTTTCCAAACGCCAGAAAAATCATCAAAGATAGTGTCAAACCTATGATTCTTGGCGATATTTTTCTTTCCATCGTTTGTCCTCTGTCTCTCATCCTTCTTTCAGTTCTATTCCGCCACCTATAACAGTTATGATGCTTCCAATTATGTAAGCATAAACACCATTCCCGATTACATCCATTACATCCATCCCAATTTTCGTGCCAAAAACGTCCTGACTGGCTACCCTGATAATGAAGAGGATTCCAATAATTGCCCCAACTCCACCAATCCCTATGTGTCCTAAAGCCCTTGTTTTAAGATTATTCAAAAAGCTACAACAATTACCTTCTTCATTTTCAATTCTCCTTTTCCTCACGTTCCCTCGATTTCAACGCCTCTTCAACACCTGATTTAACACTCTTTTTCATTCTTCTATTTCAATTTCCAGGTTATCAACAAAATATTTCATTTGCCAAAAAAATAGATATGGTAGAACTAAACCAAACGTTATAACACTTAGAACAAGGAGACCTATAAATTTCAAGAAGAAATCCCAGAAATTCCCTTTAAAGATTATCTTTCCTTTTTTCATTTCAATACCTCCTAACGGTAATATCTCGGTAGTTCATTGGTAATAGATTGTATATAAACTTTTCGGAAAATCAGACCTTAATGGAATGGGATAAATACAGTTTTGTCATCAGAGCCAAAAACAGGAAAAGGGTTTTACAGGCTCTATCTAAAATAAAAACGCCAACTCAACTGGCAGAAGAGCTTGGATTAAACCTATCCCATACCAGCAGGGCATTAAGGGAACTAGAAAAAGAGGGTTTGATAAAATGTCTTACTCCAAATGAAAAGGTTGGAAGGATTTACACCAGGACAGAACTCGGGGAGGAAATAGCAGAAGAAATTTAAACCATGCCAGTTTTATGAAGAGCTCGGCAGATAACACCCATTTTGTTCCGTATAGGAAAGTTTATAAAAACAAAGACAGATATTAATAAGTTATAAGAAGTAAGAAGCAATTAAAGGGAGGGAGATCATTATAAGTAGATCAGTAATCGACATTGTATGTTATTTGGTCATTTACCTTTTTGTTTTTACAGTTGTTACCGGATACTCCATGGCATGGTATCTGGGAAAAATTGGAGGCGAGTTTGATGGCGTTGTGCTGGAAGATACGTATCTGCCACAACAAGTCCCAAAACCAGGATATGTCGCAATCACAATGTCCAGTAAATGGAATCCGGCAGATTCATTAAAAATAGGGCAGTATCTTGAATACACAATCGAGACCAGAAGCCGCTCGATTAATCTAACATATGAAATACCAGATAAAGTTGATATTGGATTTCTGGTTGATGGAAGGGCTAAAATCGGCTATACCACACAAGAAAACTCAAGATACATGGTATCCCTGGAAGGGCCGAAGGTCCTTGAAGATAGATTCGCAGTTAGTTACGATACAGGAATGCCGACGAGAAATAGCTATTCTTCTGCGTTCTGGAGCGAATATCTGTGGCATCCAGCAGAACTGCATATTCAGGAAAAAGGGAATGTATCGATAGGTGAAAGGTGGTATTACAGTACAGTAGAAGGTTATAGGGGGATTGCAGAAGTTGTAGATACTGAAATAATCGCTGGTGAAGAATGTTATCTAATAGAATCCACATTGATTGTGACCAAAGTATATCCAAAAGAACAGATGTGTATTAGAAAGGGCTTTCCTCTCCTGATGAAATATGGGAATGGTAAAGATATAAATATTAATCTGGTTAAATATGTTTAGGGGGTGAATTTATGATTGAATGGACTGTTGCTGTATTTAATATGTCGCTTGCCATCATGTGGGCACTTATAGGGGGCTTGAGTTTTGCAATAGCTGCCGGACTTGCTTTAAGGATATTTGCATACATATCTGACATAGACCTTGCAGAGGGTCTGGAAAAAGGGAATATGGCGATATCGCTGGTGCAGTTCGGGATTATAATCGGACTTGCAGTAATAGTTGCAACTGCACTTCCGTGATAATGACAATTGAAATTAAGCTGATGTAATAAGGATTCAATAGAGGAATAGAGGAATAAAGGGCTATGAAACGCAGCCGCCGGGATTTGAACCCGGGCCTAGAGCTCCGGAGGCTCCTATTCTATCCAGACTATACTACGGCTGCAGAATGTTATGGAAAACTTCATCCACATGTGTCACAGTCATCTGACTTCCTGCTCTTGTGTAGGGGTTTGTCATAATTTCGTACAGTAAAGTAAATAAAGATGACCATATCTATTTTTCGAAACGTATACGAACTTCTTTTCTAACGTTACTAAAACGAACGAGAAGAAGACTGCTCCGGTAGTGTAGTCCGGCCAATCATGCGGCCCTTTCGAGGCCGCGACCCGGGTCCGAATCCCGGCCGGAGCATTTAGAATTATTTTATATTAATGGCCGCGATAGTTTAGTGGTTAGAATCGGGGACTGTGGATCCCCTGACCCGGGTTCGATTCCCGGTCGCGGCCCTTTTTATTATTTAGTAATCCTCACAATCCAATTATTCTCCAACAGCATTTTCGTTGTTTTTATAATGGCTGTTCGGAGATACTGTTCACATCACACAAAATTTATAAACAAAAAAAATATGATTAGATATTATGGTTTTTCGCACTACCTGGAACGAGGGAAAATCGTTTGACAGATTTTTTTTTGACTTCTCTGACAGACCGCGTTTCTGGGCTACCGTTTACAGATTTCTTTTATTCATGGACATGGAAAAAGAGACCCAACTGATGCTGGGGATAGGGCAAAAGAATATAAAACCGTACAAAATAAACAATGTCGTAACAAACTTTGAAGGCGGCTCCCACAGGTTTAAAACAGGTGTTACCTACTGGTGCACGGCAGGAGATCTCATTCACAGAACAAAAAATGAATGGATAGAAAACAGTCAATTAAACGCAAGGTCAGACACATTTGTGTTTGAAAAAACCGGTGATATGTACAGGCTTTCAATAAAAGAAATCGATACAGATATTAAAATACCTGATTCCAGCAATATAGATACTTTGAGATTCAAATTCATATTCACGCCTTTTTACAGGACAAACAAATATGCCAGATACACGGGCAGGATCATGGGCAAGCGGAGTGAGGGCATAGTCTTCCTGCAGAAGGTGTGGTTGAACATGCCGTTTATACCCTGGAAATGGGGCAGGACATTCTTTGAGAATGGGACAATGATGGATTTCTATGAACCGCGGGCGGTTGTACCTCTCTTCAAAAGCCTGAACCTCCATCACGATGGGCAGCATTACAGGTTTGTGAAGGACATAAAGATAGAGAAGATAGAACGGCAAGGCAAATCAGGCAATAGGCTTCCTTTATGGAGTGTTTCCGGCAGGACGAGACATGGTGAAGAGATATCGATAGATATCGAGTCATATGCCCATGCCCGCAATACTTTTGAAACGAAAAGGTCATGTTTCTCATATAATGAATATCCGTCGAGATTGACGGGCTTTACTTTCAAGAGAAAGGGTGAGACGATTACAATGGATGATTTAGGAAAAAGTGCGACAAACTGCGAGGATGCATACTATTCAAAGGTCTGGTGATAGGATGGAAGATAAGAGCGAATGGGAAGAATGGGAAGTCAGGATCTCGTACAAACCGGGGGTCCAGGATACGGAAGGGGAGTCCACCCTTAAAGGACTCAAGGTCCTTGGATTTAAAGGGGTTGAAATGGTTAATACAGCAAAGGTATTCAGGATACGTGGGGAGGTTAGGAGAGCTGAAATAGAGGAGATGTGCAGGCGGCTTCTGGCAAATCCTGTAAGCCAGGACTACGAGATAATAAGATTGAGATAAGGGTGAAGAGAGAAGGTAGATGGAGATTAAATGACAAGGATAAATCTTTCAAAAAAAAGTGCCAGGGAACTGGAAGAACTGAGCTGTAAAAGGCAGCTTTCTCTAAATATACAGGAAATGGAAAAGATCCGAGACCACTTCATCACACTTGGCCGCGACCCGACAGATGTCGAGCTTGAGACCTTTGCCCAGACCTGGAGTGAACACTGCGTCCACAAGACGTTTCGAGGTGAGATTGAAACCGAGGACGGGGTGATAAAAGACCTTTTAAAGAGCACGGTTGCCAGGGTGACGCGTGAGCTCGACCTTCCATGGTGCTTCTCGGTCTTTGAAGACAATGCAGGGATAGTCGATTTTGAAGGTGATATCGCAATCGCTTTCAAGGTCGAAACGCACAACCACCCATCAGCCCTCGAGCCTTTCGGCGGTGCGGCAACTGGAGTGGGCGGTGTGATAAGGGATATCCTGGGGGTCTGGGGCGAACCTATTGCAAACACAAATGTACTGTGCTTTGGACCGCTGGACATGCGTTACGAAGACGTTCCAAAGGGGTCGAAACACCCGAGATTCATCCATACCTATGTGGTTGCAGGTATCGGAGCGTATGGCAATAATATGGGCATCCCGACAGTAAATGGTGCGATTTTTTTCGACAGGAGCTATACAACAAATCCGCTTGTGTACTGCGGTACTGTAGGACTTGTGAAAAAGAGCAGGTATGTCAGGGACACCAGGCCCGGAGATATCGTGCTGCTGGTGGGCGGCAGGACAGGGCGGGACGGGATCCACGGGGTCACGTTTGCTTCAGCCGAGCTTAGTGAGGAATCAGAGGAACAGTCAGTAACGGCAGTCCAGATAGGCGACCCTATACTCGAGGAGAAGATAAAGCGCGGGATACTGGAGGTGCGGGACAACCGCCTGGGCTCTGCGATAACTGACCTCGGCGGCGGCGGGCTTTCGTCAGCAGTCTGCGAGATGGCCTATCGCTCGAACTGCGGGGTAGTGGTGGACCTTGACAGGGTTCCTCTAAAATATCCTGGGATGGCTGCCTGGGAGATATGGACATCTGAATCACAGGAGCGGATGCTTATAAGCGTGCCTGAGAGGAATCTAAAAGAGGTCATTGGCATATTCGAGGACGAGGATGTCGAGGCAACCGTGCTTGGGAGGTTCACAGATGATAAAAGGCTTGTAATAGAGTTCAGGGGCGAGAGGGTCGCTGATATAGATCTCGAGTTTCTTTTTAAGGGTGTTCCGAGAATCAGGCGAAATGCCAGGTGGGTGGCTCAGGTGTTTGATGAGCCAGATTTCCAGATGCCAGGCGACCTCACAGGTGACCTTATGAAGATACTCGCATCTCCAAACGTTTCGAGTAAAGAGAAGGTTATCAGGACGTATGACCACGAGGTAAAGGCGATGACTGTGTTAAAGCCGCTCCAGGGTGCGTACCTGGACGGGCCGGGCGATGCCGCGGTCATGAAACCGCTAAAGGACTCGTTTAAGGGTATTGCTATCTCAAACGGGCTGAACCCGGAGTACGGGAAGATCGACCCGTACTGGATGGCTGCCTCTGCCATCGATGAGGCGGTCAGGAACAATGTGGCTGTCGGCGGGAGGAGGGTAGCGATACTGGATAATTTCTGCTGGGGCAACCCGGAAAAGGAGGACAGGCTCGCAGGGCTTGTAAGGGCAGCAAAGGCATGTTACGATATTGCGGTCATTTACGAAACGCCGTTCATCTCAGGGAAAGACAGCCTGTACAACGAGTCAGGGACAGGCGGGCCGGTTACACCGACACTTCTGATATCGGCTGTAGGTATTGTACCTGACGTGAGGAAGGCGGTTTCTATGGACTTGAAAGGGCCTGGTAATCTCATATACATTATAGGCGAGACGAAAGACGAGCTCGGCGGTTCACACTATTATAAGATACATGGGTTTGTCGGGAACAGCGTCCCGCAGGTGAACCCGAGTGAAGCGAAGAGGTCTTTTGACTCGATTACAGATGCAATAGACCGCGGGCTTGTCAGATCGTGCCACGACCTTTCAGAGGGCGGGCTTTGTGTTGCTGCTGCTGAGATGGCGTTTGCAGGTGATATCGGGATGGAGCTGCACCTGGATAGTGTCCCGGTGGATGGAATGAATGGAGTGAATGGGGTGAATGGGGTGAACGGGCCGGATGGGAAGATGCGTGATGACCATATCCTGTTTTCAGAATCGAACAGCAGGTTTCTTGTGGAGGTCAGGAAAGAGGATAGAGAAAAGTTCGAAGACGTGATGAGAGGAAAAGGACCAAAGTTTGCTATGATAGGAAAGACCACTGAAGAGAGGAGGCTGTTGATAAGGAGCAGAGAGGGTGGTGTTATTGTTTCGTCGAGTCTATCTAGTTTAAAACGTGCATGGCAGGGGATGAAATGAGGTTTTGTGTAATTCGCGGTCCTGGAACGAACTGCGATATCGAGACAAAAGATGCTGTCGAGCATTTCGGTGCGGCAGCAGATATTATCCATATAAGAAGGTTTATTAGAGGCGAAAAAGAACTTTCAGAATTCGACGGCCTGCTTATTCCTGGCGGGTTTTCGTTTGGAGACCACGTACGTTCAGGTGCGATTATGGGGAAGATTATAAAGGAGCGGTTCGGCAGCCAGCTGGAGAGATTTGCAGGAGACGGGAAGCCTATAATCGGGATATGCAATGGATTCCAGATACTCGTCGAGTCAGGGCTTTTGCCGGGGTTTGATGGAATAAGCAATATCCCACAGGCGGCACTTGGTAAAAACGTGTCGTCCAGGTTCGAGGACCGCTGGGTCTATCTGAAAAACGTGAACAGGGGTAACTGCATATTTACAAAAGGGATTGAAGGCACTCTCAGGATGCCTGTCGCACACGGCGAGGGGAAACTGATACTGCCGCAGGAGAAGGAAGGGGAATACCTTGAGATGCTTGAGGACAACGACCAGATCGTTTTTTGTTATGCAAAGGAGGACGGAACCCCTGCAAAAGGGAAGTATCCTGAAAACCCGAACGGCTCGATTGCGGACATTGCAGGTATCTGCAATCCTGAGGGTACGGTGTTCGGGCTGATGCCGCACCCGGAGAGGGCGTTTTACAGGATTACATATCCCGACTGGACAAGAACCGGCCCGGAGGGGTACGGCGACGG
>WAQR01000012.1 GCA_015520145.1 Candidatus Hydrothermarchaeota archaeon | reverse complement strand
TTAGAATTGAAAAACAAAACCCGAACCAGGTGGATATCGCACCAACGGTACTTTCTATGCTGGGAGTTGATGTCCCGGAGGAGATGGAAGGAAAACCATTAAATTAGAGACTGTCCAATTAAAATGGGGTTTTTTACGTAATATAGTTTATCTTTTCCATAATGGTTTATTTTTCTTTGGGATCTCACAGGCCCCCCCACTTATCTTGGATCTTTAGTTTATATATCCGTGAAAGATGAATGAGGAGTCGTTTGGAGCATTCCTACAGCCCCATCAGCTCCATCGCAAGCCTGACGGCGTCTTTTGGTGTATCAGCAAAGTATATCCTCTCATCACCGACGATACCTGCAACCTCTTCAACCTTACCAAAACCCTTAATAACAATCACCGGTCTTTCCATATTCAGCCCCAGGAACACCTCTGAAAGTGTACCAAGCCCACCGCCAACTGCAATCAGGACATCTGCCGTCCTGGTGATTATCGCATTTCTTGCATGACCCAATGCAGTCACAATCCTTATATCGAGAAATTCATTCCCCTCACCTTTCTCTTTACCGGGCAGTATCCCGACAGTTATCCCGCCGTGTCTCTTCGCACCCTTTGCACACGCCTCCATCACCCCAAAAAGCCCGCCGCATACAAGCACACACCCTGACCTTGCAATCTCTGCTCCCAGCTCCTCAGCAGCGGCATATAGCTTTCCCTCAGCCTTCCCTCTACCGATAACACCGATTTGCAGTTTCATCTTCATCGACAACACCACACATATTCAAACCTGGTAATAATATTCTCCCTTTAACTTCTGTTCTTTATCTTTCTGGCTTCCAAGCTTATTCACCCTCGGTCTCCCTGTCTCCGGGTCCCGTCTAAATGTTATACCAACATCCTTTAAAAATGTATTCATTGCCTCCTTTAATTCCAGGGGTGCTGTAGACCTGCCCCTCGCTCCAGGCACCCCGCTAAACACCATTATCCTATCCGAGATATAATCAGTAAACAGGATATCGTGATCAACGATGATACCTGTAGTTCCCTGCTTTTCCATCACCCTTCTTATCATCCTGGCGACATTGAGCCTCTGTTCCACATCAAGATATGCTGACGGCTCGTCAAGCAGATAGATGTCCGCCTCACGGCCAAGACAACTGGCAATTGCCACCCTCTGTAGCTCGCCTCCACTGAGTTCCTGCAGGCTATGATTAAAGAGCTGTTCCAGATCTAACGGTCTTGAAATCTCTGCCTGGAAGAACGGCGAATCAAAACCCTTGTGAGACTTAAAAAGTTCAAGTACCGTCTTCTCAGACTTTGTTTTGATATACTGCGGCTTATATGATACCTTTATCTCCATACCAATCTCACCTGAATCCGGTTTGATTATCCCTGCAAGCATCTTCACAAACGTCGTCTTGCCTGTAGCATTTGGACCCAATGCACCGATAACCTCTCCCTTATTTATCCTTCCGCCCTCAACATCAAGCTCAAACCCGCGGTATCCCTTCCTCAGGTCACCGAACTCCAGCAACGTTTCGTTTTGCCATCCCTCAGACGGCGCCCGCACCTCGAACCTTATCGGCTCTGGCCTGAATCTGATATTCTCCTCCTTTAGATAGCCTTTTAGATAAACATTTATACCCTGTTTCACAGTCCGCGGGTGTGATACTATCCCATAAGCTCCCACCTGACCGTACATCATATTGACATGATCAGCCATATAATCCAGCACAACCAGATCGTGCTCCACAACAAGCACCCTCTTCTCCTCTGCCAGTTCCCGTATTATCTTTGCAACATTCAGCCTCTGTCTCACATCAAGGTAACTCGACGGTTCGTCAAAGATATATATATCGCCCGCCCTCAATATCGAAGCTGCTATCGCCACCCTCTGTAACTCGCCTCCTGAGATCTTCGAGATATCTCTTTTTAAGGTATATTCAAGCTCGAGTTTTTCTGTAATCGAGTCCAGCATCCCCCTCTCATCTGCCTTCTCCAGTAGCTTGCCGACCTGACCCTTAACAACCCTTGGAAGCGAATCCACGTACTGGGGCTTGTGGACGGCTTTAATCTTTTTATTATATAAATCCTTAAAATACTCGAAGAACTGTGTCCCAGAGAAATATTCCAGTACATTATCCTCATCACATCCATCGACATCGCCAAAATTCGGTATGATCTCGCCTGACAGAACCCGTACTATAGTCGTCTTTCCTATCCCGTTCTGTCCAATAAGCCCTGTGACAGAATTTTTCTGAGGATACGGCAGGCGGAACAATCTAAATGCATTTTCCCCATAATGGTGTACCATATCTTCTCTTAATTCGTCTGGAAGTCCGATAATCGCAACCGCTTTAAACGGGCATTTTTTTACACATATCCCGCAGCCTGTACACAGTTCTTCAGAAATTACCGGCTTTTCCTTTCCCTCACCTAATTTAATGGTCTCATCGCCGATCCTGACTCCAGGGCAATATTTGACACATTCCAGACTGCACTTTTTTGGCTGGCACGAATCGAAATCCAATACTGCAATTCTCATATCCATCACAACTGCTGCTATCCTACCTGTCCACTACCTGTCCATGGTCAACCTTGCGATTTCAACCTCTCTCTGTTCTCCCGTCCCCATATTCTTTAAGATTACCATCCCTCTTCTAAGTTCCTCCTCGCCCACAATAAAGACAAAAGGGATTTCATGATTACTTGCATATGCCATGGCCTTCTTCAGTTTCCTGCCCATCAAATCTATTTCGCATGGTCCAATCTTCCTGACAATCACAGAGATTTTCATGGCATCTTTTAGAAGTTTCTGATCAGTCGGCACTACAAAAAACCTCGTTTTGCACTCTACTTGAACTCCTTTTTTTTCGAGTTCCAGCGCAAGCAACAGTCTGTCAAACCCGAAGGCAAACCCACAGCTTGGGGTATCCTCTCCTCCAAACGTCTCTACAAGCGAATATGTGCCTCCGCCGCATATCTGTTTTTCAGCACCGAGCCTGTTGGCATATATCTCGAATACCATCCCGGTGTAGTAGTCCAGCCCCCTGGCTATCCCGAGATTTACTGTAAACTCCACATCAAAGACCTTCAGGAGGTCAAGAATCATCTCGAACCTTTTCAGTTCTTCTAGGGCTTTACTCCCCTCGAGTATCCTGTACGCCCCTGGTAATACCTCTTTTTCCTGTCCTCTAAGTTCGAGGATTTTTAAGAGTTTTTCCCTGTCCTCTTCCATGACCCCGAGACGGTGTAGAAGTCCTTCCAGCTCCTCTCCATCGCCTTTGTCTATTGTATTAAGTATTGAATTCTGCTCATTTTCAGGCACACTGCTTTCTTCTAGTATCTTCCTTAAGATGCCGATATGTCCGATATGGAGTTCGAAGTCCTTTAGTCCGAGATTTTTTAAAACATCAAATGCAACAGCGATTACCTCTGCCTCCCCTTCTGCCCTGTCAGTCCCTATGAGTTCGATACCCGCCTGCCAGAATTCTCTGTATCTGCCTGACTGGGGTCTTTCGTATCTAAAGCAGTTGCCAAAATAGTACAGTTTTACGGGTTTGGGAGTCCTCTGGAGTTCGTTTACATATAACCGCATGACAGGTGCGGTGAGTTCCGGTCTTAGTGCGATATCCCGACCGCCCTTGTCTTTGAAACAGTAGAGGTGTTCTACAATATCCTCCCCGGATTTTGCAGTGACCAGGTCAAGATTCTCAAATGTCGGCGTACCTATCTCTTTGTATCCAAAACTTTCAAAGGTTGCCCGGAGTATCTGTTCGGCAGTTCTGCGTTTTGACATCTCGTCTGCCAGAAAGTCCCGTGTACCTCTTGGTCGTTTAAACATCTCTTTTACCTCATCTTTTACCTCATCTTTCGCCTCATTACTTCAAAATTATAAGTTCCATAAAGGAGTCCTTTTATAAAAATCCTTTGTCCAATTCGGCTGTTATCTCGATATGAGGCTAAAAATTAAGAAGGGATCAGGAGGGGTTAGAAGTGGTCAGAGGAAGGTCAGATGACAATAGTAGATAATAAGATAATAAAAAGGGAAAATAGGGAGAATTTGTCAGACAGTCTGAGTGTAGATACAGGCTAGAGTTTATAAACAACGTCGTTCTTTCTTACTTTCTCTTTTACTTTCAACCCAACCTCCTGACCAGGCTCCGCCCTCTGGAGAGGTTTCCTATCAATCTCCAGGGATTCGACTTCCTGGGTAAAGTCAGTAGTCGCCCCCTTTATCTGTATAGTATCTCCAACTTCCAGGGCTGCATCAGTAATCTTTATTCCTGCAACCCCGACCTTCGAAAAATATGTAAATACCTTTCCAATCCTTTGAGGTTCTTCCATTATACTCACCACTGAACATATCGTCTTATATCTTAGTAGTCTTGTCTTATATTTATACTTAAGAATATGCAACAGGAGACATAAAAGCTTATCGATTTTATGACTTTTTTCTATTATAACATCATGGGACAGCACATGGGCTGCACATCGAATAACAAGGTTTATATGCATAAAAAAACTAGTTCTCCAAGATGAAAAACGACCATTATGTTGCAAAGGACATCGAGGTTCTGGAAGGACTTGATGCAGTCCGCAAAAGACCGAGCATGTACATCGGCTCAACCGGGTCTCGTGGACTCCACCATCTCGTTTATGAGGTTGTGGACAACAGCATCGACGAGGCACTGGCAGGGTTTTGCAGGACAATTATCGTCCGCATCCACAAAGATAAAAGCGTCTCTGTGGCAGATGACGGGAGAGGCATCCCTGTGGACATCCATCCGAAATACAAAAAGTCAGGCGTTGAAATCGCAATGACAATGCTGCACGCCGGCGGGAAATTCGGCCGCAAGGTATACCAGGTATCCGGCGGGCTTCATGGTGTCGGCATCTCTGTGGTAAACGCCCTCTCCAGATGGCTTGTAGTCGAAATAAAAAAAGACGGCCTGGCCTACAGGCAGAGATACGAACAGGGCACACCTGTATCAGAGCTTGAAAAAATCGGGATAACCAAAGAGACCGGGACAATGATTAGATTTTCACCTGACCCGGAGATATTCGAGACTACAGAATTCAGCTTTGAAACCCTTGCAAACAGGCTAAGAGAGCTGGCATACCTGAACAAGGGGATAAACATCAAAATCAAGGACGAGAGGACAGATAAGGAGTACGATTTCAGCTATACCGGTGGTCTGGTCTCGTTTGTCGAGTACCTGAACTCAAATAAGAACCCGCTGCATACACCACCAGTTTCCATCTCAAAACAAAAGGATTCGATAAAGGTGGAGATAGCCCTCCAGTATACTGACGGCTACAGTGAAAATATATTCGCATTTGCAAACAGTATCAATACAAGGGAAGGCGGCACACATCTTAGCGGGTTTAGGGCCGGGTTGACACGTACCATAAACGACTATGCAAGGAAGAATAATCTTATCAAGGGCGAAGGGCTTTCGGGTACAGATGTCAGGGAGGGGCTTACCGCTGTAATAAGCGTGAATCTGCCAGACCCTCAGTTCGAGGGGCAGACCAAGACAAAACTCGGGAACAGCGAGATGAAGGGAATTGTCGAGTCCATGGTAAATGAAGGGCTTTCAGAGTTTTTCGAGGAAAACCCGGCGACTGCAAAGAAAGTGCTTGAAAAATGCATCACGGCAGCGCAGGCAAGAGATGCGGCCAGGAAAGCCAGGGAACTTGCGAGGAGGAAGAATGCGCTGGAGTCAGGGACGCTACCGGGGAAACTTGCAGATTGTTCTGAAAGAGATCCTGCAAAGAGCGAACTCTATATCGTGGAGGGTGATTCTGCGGGCGGTTCTGCCAAACAGGGGCGGAACAGGGAATTCCAGGCCATCCTGCCGCTTAGAGGCAAGATACTCAATGTCGAGAAAGCGCGCCTTGACAAGATACTAAAAAACAGTGAAATCAGGGCAATGATAACCGCAATCGGCACGGGCATCGGGGAGGATTTCGATATAACCAAAGCAAGGTACCACAAGATTATAATCATGACAGATGCAGATGTCGACGGCGCACATATCAGGACGCTGCTCTTGACATTCTTCTACAGGTACATGAAGGAACTAATCGAGGCAGGTTATATTTATATTGCCCAGCCGCCGCTATATAAAATCAAAAAAGGTAGGCGGGAGGTCTATGCCTACAGCGACGCAGAACTCAACAGGGTACTGGAAGGGAGCGGGAGAGATGGGGTAAGTATCCAGAGGTACAAGGGTCTTGGCGAGATGAACCCACACCAGCTCTGGGAGACCACGATGGATCCAGATACAAGGACAGTATTTCAGGTAACAATCGAGCTTGCAAGTGAGGCAGAGATGATCTTCACCACTTTGATGGGTGACAAGGTCGAGCCGCGACGTGAGTTCATCGAGGCACATGCAAAAGAGGTCAGGGTACTGGATATCTGA
>WAQR01000011.1 GCA_015520145.1 Candidatus Hydrothermarchaeota archaeon | reverse complement strand
CTCTCCCCCCGACCCATTACAAATCTCCCCTGCAACAATACCGTCCCTGCCCGAGAACCCGTCCCTTTCAGCTAAAACAGGAGTATAACAATCCCAACATTTGCTCCTGACTATTCTCATAAGAGATATTTATTTATATGTTAAATACTTAAGATATATTCAGGTGCGCCGATATGGAAGGTTCTGCAATAAAGAGACTTGAAGAAAAACTTGATGCCGTTTCAGAGTTTTTAGAGGATGTTTTTCTCACTAAAGAGGAGGAGGAACTGCTGGACAGGGCTGATAGAATAATCGCAGAAGGAAAATCGGGAGAACTCCACAAAGTGATCTGATGACCTATTCTGTTTATCTTTTAGCCGAATCCAAAAAGAAATTTGACAAACTACCTTTAAAAATCCAAAAAAGAATAGAAACCCATATCAAAAAGCTTGCAGATTTTCCTGATGTGAGAAATTGTATTAAGGTTCAGGGCAGAGAAAATACTTTCCGTTTGAGAGTTGGGGATTATCGAGCATTGTTCAAAACATACTCTGATAAAGAGATTATAGTCGTTGTAGATATCGACAAGAGGGGAAGGATTTACAAGAGGATATAATAAAGGTTTTTAAATCAGACCTCCCAACCCATTACAAATCTCCCCTGCAACAATACCGCAAAATACATCTACTAAATTCATCCAACAAAAAAGACATGGCCGGCAATCTCACACCCATGATGAAGCAGTACCTAGAAATAAAAAAGAAATACAAAGACTCCATCCTCTTCTTCAGGATGGGCGACTTCTACGAGATGTTCTACGACGACGCCAAAATAGCCTCCAAAGAGCTTGACATCGTCCTCACCACAAGAGGCAAAAGCCAGGGCCAATCCATCCCGCTTGCAGGCATCCCGTACCACGCCGTAGATACATATCTCGGAAAGCTCGTAAAAAAAGGCTACAAGGTAGCAATATGTGAACAGGTCGAAGACCCGAAACTTGCAAAAGGTGTGGTCAAACGTGACGTCATAAGGGTCGTAACCCCGGGGACAGTAATCAGCGAATCCATGCTAAACGACAGCCAGAACAACTTCCTCGCCGCAGTAGTAAAAGGCAGCAGCTCATCCTATGGCCTTGCAATCGTCGATATCTCCACAGGCGAATTCAAAGCCACCCAGCTAGACGGTAAGACGGCATCCATATCGAAACTCATCTCCGAAATCAACCTCTTCTCACCCTCAGAATGCCTCCTGCCATCCTCGATATACAGCGAGGTCATATCTGCATTCAAAAACATGCAAATGCAGATCAACCCCTACGGAGATGAGAACTTCGACTTCGACACCTGCTACGAGACCCTCAAAAAACATTTCAACGTCCTCTCCCTTGAAGGATTCGGTCTTGAAAGGAAACCGGAGGCAGTAAGGGCAGCAGGCGGGATAATCAACTATCTAAAAGAGACCCAGAAAAACCCGCTCACATACATCAACCAGATAGGCATCTACTCCACCGAATCCTACATGATCCTCGACAGCACCACCTGCAGGAACCTGGAGATCGTAACAAACATCAGAGACGGCTCTGCCAGAAACACTCTCTTCGCGGTCCTGAACATGACCGTAACACCCATGGGTCGGAGGCTTCTCAGGCAGTGGATATTAAAACCACTAATAGATGTAACCAGGATCGAAGAACGGCTGGATGCTGTAGAAGCATTCACAAAAGACGGATTTCTAAGAGATGATTTAAGAACGATTCTAAAACGCGTTCAAGACATCGAACGGCTGATTTCCAGGACAGTCTACGGCAGCGCCAACGCCAGAGACCTCATCGCACTAAAAGAGTCCCTGAAAGCAATACCCCGGATAAAAGAGAAACTGAACAATCTGGAGACCCAAGGGACCCAGAAGACTCTGGAGACCCCGCTGATAAAAAGGCTGCTCAACCAGCTCGACCCTGTTGAAGAAATAGTCGACCTCATCGAAAATGCGATTACAGACAACCCCCCGCTGACACTAAGAGAAGGCAGACTCATCAAAACCGGATACGACAGCAAACTTGACAGCATCCGTGAAACGGTAAAGGGCGGCAAAAAATGGATAGCAGAACTTGAGAAATCGCAAAGGGCACGCACAGGAATCAAGAACCTGAAAGTGGGATTCAACAACGTTTTCGGCTACTACATAGAAGTCTCAAAATCCAACCTCTCACTCGTACCAGGAGACTATATCAGAAAGCAGACGCTTGCAAACGCCGAGCGTTTCATCACCCCAGAACTCAAAGAAAAAGAGGCAATGATACTGGGATCAGAAGAGCAGATAAACCAGAGAGAATACCGCATCTTTATAGATGTAAGAGACCGGGTTACAGATGAGACCGAGAAGATCCAGTCAAACGCCAGGACAATCGCAGCCCTCGACGTACTCACAGCACTTGCTGAAGTGGCAGTACAGAACAATTATGTAAGGCCGGAAATCACTGACACGGACAGCGGCGAGATCACAATAAGAGACGGCAGGCATCCTGTCGTCGAACAGATGATCCCAGGCTTCGTGGCAAACGATACACATCTTGACAACGAAAACGAACAGGTTTTGATTATCACAGGCCCGAACATGGCAGGCAAATCCACATATATGCGCCAGGTTGCACTCATCGTCCTGATGGCACAGATAGGGTCATTTGTCCCGGCAAGAGAGGCATCCATCTGTATAGTGGACAGGATATTCACCCGTGTCGGGGCTTACGACGACCTGACATTTGGTCAGAGCACATTTATGATCGAGATGAACGAGACCGCCAACATCCTCAACAACGCGACCTCAAAAAGCCTCATCATCCTCGACGAGATCGGCCGCGGCACGAGCACCTTTGACGGGCTCAGCATTGCATGGGCGGTTGCAGAATACATCCACAGCCGGAAAATAGGTGCAAAGACCCTCTTCGCCACCCACTACCACCACCTGACCGAGCTTTCCCAGATACTCCCAAAGGTCAGGAACTACCATGTCGCCGTAAAAGAGAAAGAAGACGAGATCATCTTCATCCGCAGGATAGTCGAAGGTGCGACAGACAAGAGCTACGGGATACAGGTTGCAAAACTTGCAGGGCTTCCTAAAAAGGTCATAGACAGGGCAAAAGAGGTCCTGGCGCGCATCGAAGCCGAAGAAGTCGTAGACGACAAGATAGTTGCAAAACGGTTAAGAAAGAGGCGGATCCAGAAGGTGCTGTCCGACCCCATGCAGCAGAACCTCGTATTCCCCGCACCCCAAAAAGAGAGCGATATCGAAAAAGAGATAAAAAGACTCGACCTGAACATGATGACGCCAAAAGAGGCACTGGACAAGCTGTTTGAACTGAAAGAGAAGGTTTTAAAAGGAGAGAAGAAAGGCAGGAAGGAAAGGCAGGAATTAGATTATCTAACACGATGTTAATATTTTGATGCAATCTGAACAGCAGTGTAGCGAGGAGAACGACATGTTTGTAAGTCCATATAATTTCAAAAAAGAGGTCATGAAAGAGTTTCATTTCGGTGACATAAAGATCAATGATACGACACTTAGAGACGGTGAACAGACGCCTGGCGTTGTATTCTCAGAAGAAGAGAAGATCCATATTGCAAGACTGCTCGACGAGATAGGTGTCCAGCAGATAGAAGCAGGGACACCTGCCATGTCTCCCAGCGAGGAAAAGACTGTCAAATCCATCGTCAAAGAAGGGCTAAACGCGAGCATTATGGGATGGTCGAGAGCGGTCAAAGATGATATAGATGCGGTACTGAGGACTGATGCAGATTCCATTGCGATTTCAATAGCAACCTCAGACATCCATCTAAAATACAAGCTTCGGATGACCCGGGAAGAGGTCCTTGAAAAGGCGGTCACCATGACCGAATACGCAAAATCCCACGGATTTTACATCTCTTTAAATTCAGAAGATGCGACAAGGACCGACCTCTCATTTTTAGAAGAGTTTGCAAGGGTCGGGAAGGACGCTGGTGCAGACAGGATCAGGATATGCGACACACTTGGTGTGCTTATCCCGGCATCATGCAGATATATCACAAAGAGGATAATAAAAGATACAAAGATGCCTGTCGAGATCCATACACATAACGACTATGGCCTGGCAGTTGCCAACGCCCTGGCTGCATTTGAGTCCGGGGCAGAATATGCCTCCACCACCGTTAACGGACTCGGGGAACGGGCTGGCAACTCCTCACTTGAAGGGGTTATCATGGCGCTTTTAAAACTCTACAACCTTGACCAGCCATTTAAGATCAGCAAGATATACGAACTCTCAAGATATGTTGAAAAGGCATCAGGCATCCCCATCCCACCTGGCAGGTCGATTGTCGGGGCGCACATGTTCACGCATGAATCAGGCATCCATGTGGATGGTGTGCTCAAATATCCTTTTACCTACGAGTCTTTCATGCCTGACGAGATCGGCGCCAGCAGGAGGATAGTTATCGGGAAACATTCTGGTAAACATGCTATCTGGGACAAGTTAAAAGAGCTGGGTATCGAGGCAGATAAGGAACATCTAATTGAGATATTAAAGGTCGTAAAAAAGAGTTCCGAGAGGAGGAAAAGTGCCCTGACAGATAATGAACTCAAAGCCATTGCCATGGATATAATTGAAGGCAGAACTCCTGCTGAGGCTTCGAAATAAGCTTTGAAATAATTATTAGCTTTGAAATAATTATCAGATAATCCAGATAATCCAGGTGATTTTCCATATCCAGATTTTCCATATCCAGATGATCTGGATTCAAACGCCACCGGTCAGACTCGAACTGACGACCACTCGGTTAACAGCCGAGTGCTCTACCTACTGAGCTACGGTGGCATTTACTGCGGCATTCGTGGCAATCATTCTTTTTTTAAATAGTAGTAAACGGTTGTAAGTGGAATTCCAAGTTCGTCAGAAATATCCTTTGCAGAATATCCCTTTTCCTCAAGTGCATAGACCTTGTCAATCTTCCAGTTTGGATGGGATCTCGGCCTGCCGGGTGTCAGTAAGAGTGCCTGGAAGTCTATCCCGATCTTATCAAGTGCAACTCTTATTTTTTTTGGTGTTCTTTCATAAAGACTGGGTGGACAGGTTATGGTTTTTACATTCTGCGCAGCAGTTAAAATGGATGCGAGTATATTGATTGTCGGCCTTATACTTAGATGAACCTTTTTTGTATTATCATCCAATTTTCTGTTTATCTCTTCGATAAGTCTGTCTTTCTGACTGGATCGTAAAACTACAACTTCGTTCATCGGAGTAAAAATAACCAGGTATTAAATAAAAAGCTTTTGATGGTTCATATGAGTTGTGGTATTCCAAAATCACCTCTCATTTAAAATGTCACATCAAAATCCCATCAAAAAATGAAGATATGGAAAAGGAAGTATAACCTCCATTCCTATGGACAGGAATAGATATGGGAACTACAAGGACTTTTTAGACCCAAAAGTTTTTTAGAATAATACAACAGGAAATAAGTTATGTTACTAAACTACAGGTTGATAATTTCTATAATCTTTCTTTCCGTACTCCTATTTCTTCTCACAAAGCTTGATATTGCAGCGGTATACGTGCAAGTTGTTAACTCAAACAAGCTGTTTTTGACCATCGGGATTCTGTGTCTGGTTCAGGTGATTCTGCTTAAGATTATAAGATTCGTCACTATCTCACGGTATTACTCCTATCCGTTGACGTTTAAACAGGCGTCCCTGGTCGAGACAGTGGGCATATCTTTTGCAATGGTAACGCCTGGCAGGGTCGGCGAGGGTTCAAAGGCCATAATTATGAACAAGGAACTTAGAGTCCCGATGGCCAGTTCTTTTAGTGTTATCATCCTTGAGCGCCTCATGGATGTCGCCCTCCTTGGTGTGGGGGCATTTCTTTTCACATTTTATATATTCAATGCCAGTAGGATGGTGGTTCTCATTGGTTTATCTGCTGCGTTTCTTGTGATATCCCTTATTGTATTTTTAAGATACGCATCTGTGCTTATGAGTATTATTCCTGAGAGATACAGGTGCTATTTCAAGGATATTAAAATAAAAAACGACAAATCCCTCCTCTCAATAATTCTAATATTCACTATCTTTATCTGGATAATCGAAGCTGGGGCGCCATGGTTTGTGGCGTTAGCACTTGGGGTATCCCTACCGTTTTATATTGTCTTTGGGATTGTGTGTGTGAGTACAATAGCATTGATTTTCTCTGTCCTGCCTGCTGGAATTGGTACACTCGACCTGTCGTTTCTATTCCTTCTGTCTATGGTCGAAGTCCCGATGGAAACGGGAGTCTCTATTCTTTTGATTTACCGCTTTTTTTCTATCATCCTGCCGTTCATTTCTGCAATCGTTGTTCTAAATTATTATAACCTGTCTTTAAAAGATATAAAAGAGAAGATGGAGAGCTAGGGTTGGGTTGTCTAATAGTTGTTTTATCATAAAGGTCACATAACAACGGTCATAAAGGCAGATGGGTTGTTGCTGTGCTCGACGACACCTCATAGGTGGTGCTCGCAGCTAAGGAATGCAAGCAGAGAAGCGAGAAGGGTTCCATTAAAATACGGTTTTCTCTGCCTGAGTTTTGTCTCAACTCCTGCGGCATAACCACTGCGGCATAACCAGATTATATATATTTACGGACAGAAATAAGAAATATTGGTATAATAATGGTATAATCTGGGAAAAATGATATAGTATAAATATAGAGATTAGTTTTCTTTATCATATTCACTTATAAGACAGAGTAAAGGGATAGAGGAGATACCAAGATGGCAAAGCCTGCAAAGCCTAAGACTGCAAAGCCTTTGACAAAACATCAAAAGAAGATGCTGAAAAAAAAGATTGCAAAGCAAAGGCTTCTGGAAAAGAAAAAGGCGCAGAAGAGGAAAGAAGATATTAAACGGATTTTAAAATATGCCGGTCTTTTTGTCATTGTCATTGCTGTCGTATCACTTGTGTACACTCTTCGACCCGGGTCTGAAACATCGCCTGTTCTAAAAATCACACCAGAATCAATAAATCTAAAAGAGGTCAGTGTTTCTAAAGGGACGATAACTACCAGTATAAAAATCGAGAATGCCGGGAAAGAGGATCTTGTATTAAATGATATGGAGACGTCCTGTGCATGTACCTCTGCTGCATTGGTTTATGATGGTGTTGAAGGCCCTCTTTTTAATATGAGGGCACACGGGACAAATCCAAAAGACTGGAATGCAACGATAAAACCAGGAGAGACTGCATCTCTTAAGATATACTATGATCCAACAGTGCACGATGATTTAAGGGGGCCGGTTACGCGGTACATAATGATATATTCAAACGATCCAAAAAGCCCGGTAAAAACCGTTTATGTAAATCTAAAACAGGTCGACTAGGTTTTTCTTATGTCAGGTATTAATAAAATTAATAAATCTGTTCTGATTGTCCTGGGGCTTGGGGTGATAATAGCCCTTGTCATATCTATCCAGTACTCCAGGCTGGACTCTTCTGATGTCTCTACACCAGCTCCTTCAATAGAGGTCCTCCCGAAATCATGGGATTTTGGGAACATCACCTACGGGGATGGGGAGGTAAAAAAGGTCTTCCTGGTAAAAAATACTGGCGAACTTCCATTGGATATCAGCTGGGTTAGTACCTCATGCGGATGTACGAGGGCATATATTGAAAAGAACCGTATCCCACCAGGTGAGAGCACCAATCTTACCGTCACCCTTGAGCCGAGTTTGATGGGGCAGGGGATGGAGATACATGGGAGGGTTCTAAAGATAGTTTATATAAAAAGCAACGATCCGGATAACCCGGAAGTGGAGGTAGAGATTGGTGCAAACATTGTCAGATAGGTCAGACATTTTAAGGGTTTTTAGAGCTTTTATATTCGCCTACCTGCTCTTTATCGGTATATATGCCCCTGCTACCGCTGCACAGTCCGGCCAGGAAGAAGGTGGCGGAACCGCTGAAATATATTATAACGAGGCATGTGCCGCCTGTGCAATCTATCTGGAAAGTTTGATTGAAATACTAAAGGACGAGGGCATTGAAGACATCAAAATAAAGGACTATATAAACGACAGGAGATACCGCAGTGAACTAAATAAGTTCAATGAGAGAAACGGGATCCCTCCAGACCTCCAGGGACACATGACCATTATAATAAATGACAGGGTCATCCTGGAGGGACACGTCCCTGAGGTTATTATAAGGGACCTGCTTTCCCAGGAGAACAGCCGATATTTTGACAAGATTGTCGTCTACCAGGACGAAATGAAAGAGACTGCTCCGACATATAAAATCTGGGCATTTAGAGGAGAGGCGGTGGAATATCCCATAGATACCCCGGTTCTGGAATACCTTGTCTGGTTTGATTCAAATAAGGACAAACTGGAAGGGCCAGGTCCACTTGAAGAATATTATAGAAAAGGGTATCTGCTCCCGCTTGTGCTGGTAAGCGGTCTTGTTGACGGTATCAACCCCTGCGCGTTTGCAGTCATTTTGTTTTTCATAGCATTTTTATATACAATAAACAGGACAAGGGCAGACGTATTCAAGATGGGTATAGCATATATCGGTGCGATTTATGTAGCATACTTCCTTATAGGTATCGGGATATTGAAGGCGTTTACACTTATGAGTTCCCTGGGTTCTCCCCATATCATGGCACGGCTCGGCTCATATTTAATGATCTTACTCGGGCTGGTTAACATAATAGATTATCTCAAACCCGGCAGGGTTCCAATCCGGCTGACAACACCTCTTAGACTCAAGCGCATGCTGTTTGGGAAGCATAAAGACAGGTTTTCTGTAAGGCTGGCAATCCCGCGGTTTTCCAGGAAATATCTGCTGGACTGGGCATATAAAGCAACGTTTCCCTCGGCAGTTGTCCTGGGATTTCTTGTCGGACTTTGCACCTTTCCGTGTTCTGGTGGGATATATGTGGCGATTCTGGGGCTGCTGGTCTCCAAGACGACCTATTTTGAGGGTATAGGATACCTGCTCCTGTATAACCTGATGTTCGTAACACCGCTCATCGCACTGCTCCTTATATCGTCAAACAGGAGACTGACAGAAAGACTGGATGGATGGAGAGAATCGAGAGCAGCAGAAATGAAGTTCGGTTTGGGGATTATTATGGTTCTGCTTGGTATCATTATCCTGAAATGGTTTATATAGAGGCGATTTTTGGAGGGAATATCTCAGTGATATTCAGGAGTATCTCGTTTTGGTGGATGATGTCGTAGTTTCTTTTAAGAAGATATGAGTCCAGGGGGAGATTGAAGACCCTGGACAGTTCGCTGTCTGCTCTTGTTATTCTAATATCCCTTATCTCACGTCTGGCCTCTATTTTAAGCCTGGACATGATCTTTCCAATCGGGATATCCTTTTTCATTATCTCCTCTCTAAATTCCTTTTTAAGTCTGGTTAGAGGTGTGTAGGAGACCGCGCGGATAAGGGTTTTTTCCGGGTCTTTTAGGTTTACAATCCTGTGGTTCACATCGTCTCCCGGTTCAATATTGAGTTTTCTGGCAATCTGTGTGTCAGCAGGTATTACCTCCTGGGCGACTGTTTCAACTGCTATCTCACAATCTCCCACTATCTCGAGTATCCTTGTGATCGAACCGTCTGTTGTAAGGAGTATCCTGTGTAACGGAGAAAGCGGAACCTCCTTTTCAAGTTCTTTTAGTATGTCTTTTAGTGATACGTCTTTTAGTGAGATATTGATATGCCTGCCTGTAGTGTTCATAGTGCAGCCCCGACAAGTTCTTCGATATTTTTATACCCGCTATCTTTCATGAAGAGTTCAATTTCGCCGGTAACCTTTCTAAAGACATCTATACCGCGAGAATATACGCCTGTGCCGATTTGTACTGCCTTTGCCCCGGCCATCAGAAACTCGATGACATCGCGACCTGTGGCAGCACCACCGCATCCGATTATATCGATATCGGATTCAAATTCTTTTGCAATCTCATAAACACATCTGATGGCGATGGGCTTGATGCATCCCCCGCTGAGCCCGCCTGTGGCATTTGCCAGAATCGGCCGGCCTGTATTTATGTCGATCTTCATGGCCTTTAGCGTGTTGATTGCGGTTATCCCGTCACACCCTGCATCGATGCACGCCCCTGCTATGGCTGCTATGCTCTCAACGTTTGCAGTGAGCTTTGCGATTACCGGGATTTTGACACTGTCTTTGACGTCCTTTACAACCTCGTAGGTCAGATCAGGGTTCTGGCCGTAGAACGTGCCTGCTTTTTTCACGTTCGGGCAGGACAGGTTTATCTCGATTGCGTCAATCCCGGTTTTTGCCATGCCCAGTGCAGCGGCAACAAATTCGCTGGCACTGTAGCCGAAAATACTTGCAATGACCGGAACCCCTCCTTTTTTGGCAGTTGCAATCTCTTCACTAAATTCCCTGTATCCAGGGCCTGCAAGCCCGATGGCATTGATGAGCCCGCAGTCGAGCTCTACAATGGTTGGGTTTTTGTGCCCTTTTTGCGGCATTACTCCGATGGATTTCGTAACGACCGCCCCGGCACCGCCGGTCTTTGCAATCAGCCTAAGCGACGATCCGGCAGAGCCCATGATACCTGAGGCGAGGATTGTCGGATTTTCAAGCTTGATGCCGCAGACCATTGTTTCGAGCATTTTGATCATCTATGGGATTGGTGGACAGAGGTTAAATATATTTCCACTATCCTTCCTCTATTATTTAAGCT
>WAQR01000010.1 GCA_015520145.1 Candidatus Hydrothermarchaeota archaeon | reverse complement strand
TCTATAGAATATGCAAATAAACGGGCAAAATTCTTTATATTAAAGGCAAAAAACGAACTCAAAAATCTTAGAGAATCCAATGCAAAAAGAGGTCTGGAGATGATTGCAGAATATGCAATCAAAAGGGAATTTTAATGACTTTTAAGGACTTTCTATATTGAGTATTTTTTTAAGCAACGGCGACATAGAAAATGACATAAGGATATACCAGCCGAGCCAGCCGAGGTCATTCCCCCAGTACGGCAGGCTGAAAGGGAGAACAATTATGACCTGATCGCGTGGTATCAAATTTCTAAGCCACGAAAATATTAAAATTATCGGCGGGAATGTAAAAAACATCGGTCTCATGGAACTGGACATCATCTCCATTGTCAGTTTGCTGAATTCCTGCTGGTACTTCTTTACATCTTTCATATTCCCTTTCTTTTGCGCCTCTTTCATCTTTTCCTGATACAATTTAGATTTCTCTTTTAATGCCTTCATCTTCTTCTGATCGACAAATTTGGCAGTCATCAATGTGATCATTAGCGAGATTAGGGCAGACATAAACGAGATCCCTATTATCGGGTCCATCCACTCGTCCCCTGTAAGTCTGAAGAGGAACCCGAATGCTGCATCCATGAGGGAATAAATTTGTACAACAATATCTGATACCACTGCTTTTACCCCAGTATATCTTTCATCTGCCTGACTGCATCTTCAAGTTTTTCATCGTGATTCTTTATAATCTTAACTGTTGCACCGGTCATCATGGCATAGCTCATTGCAACTGCCCTGTTCAGCTGCTGGTGGTCTTCGATATCCAAGACGTGCTCTCTATCCCTCATCCTTGTCTCGTCACTGCTACGCCTGTTTATTATCTCCTCCGGGTCAGCCTCAACTAGAAGGATTGCAGTTGGATTTAGTTCTTCCAGAATCCATTTCGGCAGACCCGGGAGGTAACCCTTTTTTGTCTTGATAGTACAGTGTGTATCCACGATTATCGGTGCATTCTCTGCCTTTTCTGCAATCGTTTTCGCAGCAAGTTTTTGAATCCTTTTCTGTGTCTCTGGCGGCAGTTTTCTCATTTCATCCCTGTCATTTACAATTTTATTTTCTTCTGCTACCCTGAACATTTCGTTACCATAATTTATAACATCATATCTCATCTCAAGCATTTCTATTGCCTTGTTTAATACCGTTGTTTTTCCAGCACCAGGTGTCCCTGTAATGACAATCACGTCCATTTTTCAAATACCTCCCATTATCTTTCTTAAAAGTGGGTTCATCTCCATCATCTGTTCTTTTGCCATCTGTTCATATAGCCGATACAATATCCCGACGGTTAGAAGGACTCCAGTCCCTCCTCCAAGAGCTGCTGTAAGGTCTCCAAATGCTGCAAGCATGCCTACCGTAGCACCGCCGAGGACAGTGACCTGCGGGATATACCTGTCCAGTACCCGCTCGATTATCCTGATATCGCCTCTAAATCCGGGGATCTGCATGCCGCCCTGCTGAAGATTCTTTGCAACAGTCTTTGAGTCCATGCCCGCAGTCTCGACCCAGAACTTCGAGAATAGAACTGCAAGTATTATCATAGATATAGAGTATATTATTGCCTGGAGGTAATCGATATCAGGGCTGCCGATAGGACTTGGTCTCTGCATATAGTATGCAAGCCCGTTTATGGGCCTGTTATTTGAGAACTCGCCGAGTAGCGGGTAGCCGTATTTGTAAAGCATGTTTGCCCACAGTTGAACGTTTGCCATCAGGATACTTGCAAAGATGACCGGGATAACACTTGCATAGATAAACTTTATTGGATACCTCCCTCTTGCACCTCTAAATCTGCCGTAGGTAAGCGGAATCTCAACCCTCACACTTTCAAAAAATACAACGACTGCAAAGACTATTAAAGTTCCAATAATTGGATAGAGCAGGTCAGGTCTTAGCTCGCCGAGGCTTATCATGTGATACAGGAAGTTCGGGATATCTCCAGCAGGTTCGCCGCCTGCGACCTCTCCTTCAGCGGTTACAGGTGGAAATGGGTTGAATCCACCAATCGCAATCTCAGACGTGACTCCGGCAACGATGAAGAGCCCTATACCGCTTCCAAATCCCCATTTTGATACGACTTCATCCATATAAATTATCAAAAGCCCGCCCAGGGTCAGCTGTCCTATCAATAAAAGCTCGAGGGTACGGTCGCCAGGTATTGCAGGCGGCAGGGCGCCCATCAATACAAATACCGCAGCTTCGAATATCGTAAATGCAATCGACAGCACCTTCTGTGTGCCCTGAAATATCCTCTTATCCCTTGGGCTTGACAGGTCAAGGTCTATGAGTTTCCCCCCGACAAGTATCTGCAGGATAATCGACCCGGTTACAATTGGACCGATACCAAGAGAGATAATAGAACCAAAACTGCCTGCGATGATTGCCCTAAGACTGGCGAACATGTCCACAGCCCTTGGATCCAGCCCGTAGAGTGCTACCTCGTTTAGAAGGAAATACGTTATGAGGATTGCACCTGTCCACTTCATCTTCTCATTGAAGGTCAGGGCATATTTAGGTCTTGAAACCTCTGGCAGTCTGGTAAGAATGTGCTCATAGTTATGAAGGAATCCCATCTAAGTTCACTCCAAGATAACTGCATCCCCTCCAGATTCCTCGATTTTTTTGAGTGCTGATTTTGAAAAACTTTTTGCCTTGATAACCAGAGGTCTTGATATCTTCCCTCCGCCAAGGACCTTCTCGTAGTCCAGTTTTGTAACATCGATTAAGATCTTCTCTCCCTCCTTTTCAGCCTGTTTTGATTTGACCAGGGTCTCAGCCATCTCGTCGAGATATCCGACATTTACAGAGGCATATACATTCTTAACACTTTTTGGGAGATCAAACCCGTGCCGGCCGAAATGGTCTGGATCATATTTGATTATCCTGGTCCATTTACTTTTGTGTGTGCCTGCCATCCCACGCCCTCCCCGATGTCCTGCACCTCTATGTTTTTTATGAGAACCGCCGCCACATGTCCGTGACCCTCTCTTTTTTATTGTTTTTCTGTTACGAAGTGACATCATATCCACCTTAGCGCATTTTTATAATAAGTCCTTTAATATCTCTTTTATCCCGTCTGCCAAGCGCTCCGCCATTAGAAACTGCACGTTTTATCCCTCCTCCAAAACCTTTCCTTGGAGGATGGAGCCTGAAAAACGGCCTTAGTTTTGGGATATCTTTCAACTCGGCCTTGAATTCAATAAACGCTTTTGCGAACTCATCAATTGATTCATATTCGGTATTTTTTTTGATATACTCGTCGGTCAATTTGACCCTGCCTTCCAGCTCACCCCGATTTTTCAGTATTAATGAGAAATCATCACTATCGATCTCGCCCCAGGTTACCAGGTCCTTTACCTTTTTCAGCATCCCTTCGTAAGTCTTACTGTCATCGATAATAGAACAGTAATTCACTCTTGAAAGCCTTAACATCTTAAGTGTGTCTTCTACGTCCCTTCTTGTCCTGGAACGTCCCTTAACTCTAATTACAGCAATCCTTTTCATCTAAACCCACCTGTTTTTTAACTTACTACCTCACCTGACTGACTCTCAGCCACCTCTACCCCTTCTACCCCTTCTGCTACCTCTGCTACCCCGCCTGCCACGGGCACTGTTTTTTCAGCCCTCTTCTCGGCCTTAGCACCCTCTCTTTCAGGCGCATTCGCACTGGCAGGTGCTTTAGGTGGTGCTTTAGGGGTTTCTTTTTCTTCTTCGGTGACTGCCGCTGTGTCCGTCTCCTGGGCGGGATATCCGTTATAGTATCCCTTCATCAAAGATGTCTGTTTTAATGCATTGTAAGTTGCTTTTGCTGTGTTGAGTGTGGACTGGGTCTGACCGAATGTCTTTGACCATACGTCCACCACTCCGGCAAGGGTCAGGACCTTCTTTGAGACATCTCCAGCCGCAAGTCCGATACCCCTGGGTGACGGTAATAATTCAATCTTAACACTTCCAGACTTCCCTGTAACCTCAAAAGGAACTGAATGCGGCTTACCACACCCACATTCCCAGCTCCCACAACCCCTTTTTACCTCGATTAAATTGAGTTTTGCGTTCCTGATAGCCTTCCTGATAGCAGGGCCTACTTCTCTTGCAACTGCCTTTCCAAGCCCTACATAACCGTTTTTGTTTCCAATTGCAACTGTGGCTCTAAACCTGACCCTCCTCCCGGACTTGTGCATTCTCTGAACGATGTTTATATCAATGACATCTTCTGCAATATCAGGGAGCAGTATATCAACTATCTCTGCCTCCATCATAGGCAGCCCGAGCCTGAAGACGTCGCCAATCTCTTTTACCTCACCGTTTTTGACCATCCTGCCAAGTTCGGTCCTCGGTTCCCAGTCCTCATGTTCCAATCAGTTCCCTCCTTTTTTTATCTTTTCAAGTGTTTCAACAAAATTCTTCGCAGTCTTTTCAGGGTCAATATGTTCGCCTTTTATCCTGTTTTCCTCAGGTAAAACTTCGCTGCTATGCGGTATGTCCATTCCTGCATCCAGTGCTCCTTTTAGAGCTGAGAATACCCGTGATTTCCTAATTGGTGGTACAAGACCGATATCGAGTACCGCCTCTTTTATACCTTTTTTGACTGCCTTCTGAGCGCAGATGAAGCCTGTCAGGTAAGCGGCAGGGATGTTTGATGTACTGCCTGTCCATCCATATTTTTTCAGAGTGTTTGAATGACCGCAGGCAATGGTTCTGTCACCTTCCTTACCATGTTCTACAACCTGGACAGTAATATGGCTGGAAGTCTTCCTTACAACCAGTCTCGGTTTACCTGAAAGGATGAGCCTTAGCCGTTTCTGGTAGTCCGTTCTCCCTTCTCTTTTCCGTCTAAATGAAACCCTGTATCTTGGTCCTGTTGCCATTATTTCACTCCGTTATATTGATTTTATGTTGTTTTTGTTTTCATGCGTTCTTTTATATATGATTCCAGGTGCGACTTGTTTCTGAATATCCCGCCTTTTGACATTCGATATAGTTTTCGATATACTTTTCTGTCAAGTTTATCAGATGCCCTAAGTTCGTTTAGTTTTGTCCTTATTGGCCTTATCGTTGATATCCATCTCCTCTTTTTACTAAATCTCGCATTTTTCGTGCCGGCACGCTTTCCGTGTCCGCTTCTCCTGCCTTTCGCCTTTTGTGCCTTTATCTTCTTTGCCCTGTATCTGCTAATCCCTGTAATCGGTCTTGCCTGAATCGCACCGCTGAATATCAGATTTCTGACATCTGCCCTTGTAAACGCCTGGCTAATTGATTCCAGGTCATCTGGATCAAACCATACCCTGCCTTCTCCGACCTTCAAAATGGATGCTGCTACCCGTCGTTGTGTTTTTAAGTCCATCAATTAGCCTCCTAATTCAAAACCTTCAATTCGAGAGATCTTGCCTTCTCTTCTATCATCTCTCTTTTCTTTTTTCCTATCCTTCGTGAGATCCTCACAGCCTGGGTGTCTTTATCGATTTTATCCAGTTCATAAATATTATTGACCAGTACGTCCTCAAGCCCGCACGGATGCATGCCTCTAACCTTTGCATCTGTACCATAACCGATTGAGGGCGATATCATTTTGCCGCCGAGACCCTTTCTCATCTTGCTGTGCCTGCCACGTGGCCTTCTCCAGCCGCTACCAAGTTTTTTATACCTGAAGTATTCCTGTCTTCTAAACTTCGGTTTCCTTTTCTTTTTTGCCTGACTCATACTCTTACACCATTTCTTTCAACAAGATATATGCCGTCCTGAAATACCCGTTTGTCTTTGTTCTTTGCCCTTGTCAGCATTTCAATATTTGCTGCGGTCTGACCTACTTCCTCGACATTATTTCCGGTTATCGTTATCTCGTTGCCTTTTACTTTCACATCACAGTCGCCAAATATCTTGATACGCCGCGGGATCTTTTCACCCAGATAATTCTCTACCAGGGCCTCTTTCCCTGAGACTTTAACGGTAATCGGAAAATGCGAATACAATATCTTCATCCTGTACTCGAACCCTTCAAGAACTCCTTTAATCATATTATTTATATGTGACGCAAACGTCCCGACCATTGCACGCTGCCTTTTTTTGGGATGCTGTGTTTTCACCAGGATCTTCCTGTCACGTTTTAGTATCTCAATCCCGGGATAAACCAGTCTTCTTTTAACCTCGCCTCTTGGACCTTTGACTGTGACTGTATCTTCCTGGATTGCAATATCCACTCCGTCTGGAACTTCTATTTCCTTTATCAGTTCATCTGTTTCCGCTGTTGCAGTGGCCATTTTTACACCCTGATTACTATATTATTTTATTATTTTGATTATATCATTT
>WAQR01000009.1 GCA_015520145.1 Candidatus Hydrothermarchaeota archaeon | reverse complement strand
TCCAGGACATAGATTTTAAAAATAAGATAGTAAAAATCTGCCAGGAATGCAGTGACTGTGAGGTACTCGACAGGTGCTCTCTTGAGAGGTTCGATCTTTCCATGAGCGATGTTATATCTCAAAAGAAGGGGCTGGAATACGACTATCTTGTGATTTCAGTTGGCGGGAGTCCGAATTTTTATGGGATTAGAGGGGCAAAAGAGTTCTCGCTTCCACTCAATGACCTAAAAGATTCCACAAGGATAAGTCACAGAATACTGGAGGCGTTTCAGGTTGCGAACTGTGTGGCGGATAGGGAGATAAGGAGGAGGATTTTGACTTTTGCAGTTGTTGGTGCAGGTCCCACTGGGATAGAGTTCGTATCAGACCTCCATGACTGGGTTTATGGCGTGCTTCTCGAGGAATTTGTAAATGTAGAACCTGATGACGTGAAGATATACCTAATCGAGGCGGGCGAGGATATCCTCCCACTCTCAAATAAAGAAACCAGAAGGGCTGCTAAAAAAAGGATCTCGGAAAAGGAGATTGTGCTCATCAAAGGGTCGCCTGTGGTGGAGGTGGAGAAGGACGGACTGATATTAAAGGACTCGATAAAAGACTCGAAGACCAGGATCAAGACGTTCACTACAATATGGGCAGCGGGGGTCAAGGGTAATGATAGGGTTTCCAGATGGGATATAAAAAAGGACAGGGCAGACAGGATAATCGTTGACGAGTATCTTGAAGTCGATGGTGTGGACGGGGTTTTCGCCCTGGGGGACTGTTCATTACAGAAGCTTCCTGAATTTGAGCGCCCCCTCCCTCAGACTGCCCAGGTCGCAGTTCAGCAGGCAAAATTCCTTGTATCCCATTTATCCAGGAAAATCGATAATAAGGAAAAAGTCCCGTTCCATTTCCATGACCTGGGTTCAGCAGTGTCGATTGGCAAATACTCTGCACTTGGAAATGTCCTGGGTATCCTTCAGCTCAGCGGGCTGGTCGGCTGGATTTTCTGGAAGTTCCTCTATTTGAGGCATTTGATGGCAATAAAAAGAGGTCTAAGAGGTGCACTTGACTGGTTTTACGATATCAGTTACGACAGGGAGGCGTCAAGGCATAAGTTTGGAAAATAGATCCAGGACATCGTACAGTATTGGGTATACAAAAAAGATTTTATACCCCAGCACCAATATTTTTCCATGAATCCCAAGTGGATTATAATAATGATTATAATCCTCTCCTTTCAATCGGTCCATGTTCAATCGGTCCATGCAGGCCTCGACGACGACCTGAACGCCACAAACATCACGATATCCAGGGCTGAAGATGTGGTCTCCAGGCTTGACGCACTTATTTTAAATTACAGCTTTCTTGGAGACGACCTCGAGATTACCATAAAGCAAGGTGAAGCGAAGTCGAAAATAAGCACATCCAAAGCCTACTATCAAAGTGCCATAGACAGCAGGGAGACCAACCCCGGGCTTGCAGTCACGTTTAATAACCTTGCAAAGGCTGACGCTGAGGGAGCGAAAACCATTGCCATGAGTGCAATACTGCTCGCAGACGCAAAGATATTGAGCAATATCACAACTGAGGAAGAGACCTGGGCAAAGATAGATACGTTCACAGAAAATCTCGATAAGGTCTCCACGCGGCTGGATGACGGAAACAGGACACTTGAGGCATATAATGACCTGGTCAAAAACCTGTCAATGAAAGGGCTGGATGTGGTCGATGCTGAAGAAAAACTTGAAGAGGCCGGAATACTTTTAGAGAGGGCTAAAGACCTCTATAATTCCTCGATAGGATATTTTAACAGTGACCTTGACAGAGCCATTTTGCTTTTAGAGGATGCCACAAGAACCCTTGACGAATTTGATTTCAAGACACAGTCTGCCTATCATTATGCAATGATTATCCAGAAAACTCAGGCAGGAAAAAAGGAAGATATAGAACGGCTGTTAAACGAATCACAGGCCAAGATCAACAATGCCAGCAGGAAACAGGACGCTGCTTTAAATGCTGTTAAGATATTGAATGATTTGGGGGTCATCACCACAGACTTCGAAATGGACATAAAGGAAAACAGCCAATACTTAAGCTCTGCTTCAGGGCTCCTGGAAAAGGCAATACTTAGATATAACATCAAAGATTATGACTCGTCAAAACGATTTATACTGGATACCCTCGACAGCCTCGGGACATTTGATACCCGGTATGACGAACTTATGGACTCGATTTTAGGTGTCCTTGACCGGGAAATGCTCGAGAAACAGAACTCTACAGAAGATTCAATAAAAAAAGCCGAGGAAGATGTTGATAGGTATGTAAATCTATTTTCCAGAAACTCAAAGAACCACACGGATTTCGCGTTCTCGAAGGTATCCAGGGCAAACATCCTTTTAAATAAAGGCAGGGCATCGATCAAAGATGCAGAGATGAACAGGGATGGTGGAAGATTTGAAGATTCTGTTTCAAATTATACCGATGCCTACCAGGTACTGGAGTCCAGCAATCAGGAGATTGAGTCACTGAACATACTAATAAATGTAACAAGGACGATATCTTTACTTGAGAAGAACAGGGCGGTCATAGATAATCTGACAAGAGAACGGTTTTCTGGACTGGATGGGATGGATGACGAACCAGTAACCGAATTTACGATGCTCTTTGGCAGGAGTCTCCAGGAGTACGACAGGCAAAACTACGTCCTGGCACAGGAATATGCCGAAGATGCACTTGAAAAATCAGATTCTCTGATAGCAGAGGCTAACCGGAACATAAACAGCAGGAGGCATATCATTGCATTGTCCGTTTACAGCCTGTTTCTGGTGTTCATTATCATATTCGCACCGAAGTTTTCAGGGAGGATAAAATGAAAAAGATGGAGAGAGGACGGGAACTGCTGGTCATTGGCATTATCATTCTATTCTTTAGTCTGTACACACTTTCCCCGCTACTGGATTCCCTCGTTGCCGGGCTTATAGTGTCCTATATTGCATATCCAGTATTTTCAAGGGTCAGGAAGATTTTCAAAAGAGAGTCTATCTCAGCGTTCCTGACCACTGTCGTGCTTATCCTGCCTGTTATCCTCATGGTGATGTATCTGGCGTATCTTGTCATAATCGAGTTTAAATCGGTTAGGGAGGTGGTAACATCCCAGGGATTTAGCATCAGCGCCCTTGTAAGCCCTCATGCCGGGCAGTCGTTTGGCGGATATTCACTAAATCAGCTAAACCAGCTCCTCCCGCATATCTCGTCCCTGAGTGCAGGTACTGTTGTCGCAATAAAACTGATTGTATTTCTTATTGCGATGTATTATGGGTTTATTGAGCTGAGCAGGTGGAAGGAACAGCATACAGATAAGGTCAAAATGAAGATGGCTGAGAATAGAGCGGTTTATATATTCTTAAAATCACTCGACACCACTCTCTCAGGGATGCTCTTTGGATATGTTTTAACTTCATTGATTGTGGCAGTAATGGCAGGGATTGCATATGCCCTTGTGGGAATCCAGAACGCATTCATTCTGGGGTTTTTGACAGGTATATTTTCGCTCCTCCCTGTTGTGGGTGCGTGGATGGTCTATGTACCACTTGGACTTTTTGAGATATACAAAGGATTCGTCCCTGAAGGGATCGGGATAATAATCTTCGGGATCATCTTCTTAAATGTCGTGCAGGATGTCTATATCAGGGTAAAACTGAGCAAGAAGGTCTCAGATGTGCATCCCATACTTATAATAATTGGATTTATTGCAGGACCGATTAAATTTGGTGTATTTGGATTGATATATGGGCCACTTGCAGTGGGGCTGCTGAAAGGATTGTTTGATTGTGCCAGGTACTATTATTCTGGAGAAGAGACTGTTGCCTGACCCCACACTTTTTGTGTAGCCTAAAAGGCAATAAAACCAAATTAAACTCAGGCAATGACCTTACTTTCCAGCCTGCTAATCCTCGCTGTGTGCAAGTAATATCTCAAATAACTATCCTAAGATAGTTTATACTGACGCATTTGGGAGGTGTTTGGGCTTACTTTGGGACTTGATAGGTTATTTTGAGGGAGTTATTAAAATAAGTATAACTACTGAGGTGATAGAAAATGAGCATACAAATTGTGGCGTTAGGAGTCATCCTTGTAGGTGCACTTGCATGGTTGTTTTTAAATCTTTTAAGCAGTAAACCTAAGTGAATTATAAGGAAGGCCCACTATCATGGACTTAGATAATGGCTATGGCTAGGTATAGAAAGACCAGTCGTTTGTATAAATCACATAAATAAATAACAAAAGATTAGCTGTCCCATGTGCTATAATACAGGGAAATACGCTCTTTTTATTGTACAGCAGGAGATTTAACAGTACTGCCGTGAGTATCCCTGAAAGCCACTGGAAATGGGAAAACCCGAATATCAGCGTGACTATCAAAAAAGATTCTAGAGTATATGTTCCCATAGGTACATTTTCCCATTTCGAGTTTATAATGTACCGTATAAAAAATGACCTGATGAAGAGCTCCTCGATTAATGGTGCAACGAGAACGCTTCCAATTAAACGAATCAGTATAAGAAAGATGGCTATATATGTATCAAATATGGTCGGGTCATAATAGGTGTCTGAACTGAAAAATGTTGGATACTGTCCTTGGAGTCCTACCCAAAGTATGAATATCGTTAATCCAGTAAACAACGTTGTGCTATCAATTTTGCGATACCTCTTTGAGAGTTCGGGGTATAGATTTAGGGATTTAAAGAGGATGTAGCCAACAACGATGGTTCTAATTATATATCCGATATATATGTGGTACTCATCAAGACCTATGAACAGGAGGCGGGTGATATCTCCTGCAAAGATGTAGAAAATAAAAGGTATGACATATCTCCAGGCACCTTCTAAGCGCCGGATGCTTCTAAGACGGCGATTCACTTCTATACTGTGATACCAGCGATTCAAATTCATTTCACCTACTATGGTTGGGTCTCCCTATATTAGTTTTCGGTCAGTAAGGGATAGATGATTGATTTCGTCCAGATGGTATTCCTTTAGTTTCCTCTTAACTTCGCCACCTGTTGCCTGATGGACAGGAGACAGTATTGGCGTTTTAGTGATTTTGTTATGGATACATCCAGTTGTATTAAACCGATACTACGTTTTAAACCTAATACTCCTCAATTACCCTGTACAGCGTATCCCTCCTCGCAGCAGGTCTCCCTGCAGCCTTTATAATCCTCACAATCTTCTCAGGCGGCAGGTACTGGATCTTTGCCCCGGCAGCCTTTACAACATTCTCCTCAATCATCGTCCCGCCAAAATCGTTTGCACCATAACTCAATGCGACCTGTGCAACATTCACCCCCTGCGTCACCCACGAGACCTGGATATTATTAATTGCACCATCAAGCAGGATTCGAGAAACCGCCACCATCTTCAGGTAATCCACCCCACCAGGATCCATATCCCTCTCCGCAAACTCCTCTGCAAGCCTGGTATTCCCTGCCTGAAAACTCCACGGGATAAAGGCTGTAAATCCATGTGTCTCATCCTGGATCTCCCTTATCCTCATGATATGTCTAACCCTCTCTTCGATTGTCTCCAGCAGCCCGTAGACCATTGTCGCAGTCGTTGGGATGCCCATCCTGTGTGCGGTTACCATCACATCTTTCCAGGCTCTCCAGCCAATCTTATTGGGGCTCACCTCCTTCCTCACCCTGTCATCCAGGATCTCCGCACCGCCTCCAGGGATGCTCGAAAGCCCTGCATCTTTTAATCTTGCCAGAACCTCCTTTACCGAGTTCCCGGATACATCTGCCATAAAATGGATCTCACTTGGAGAGAAAAAATGTCTTTGAACTCCAGGGAACTTCTCTCTTGCCTTCCTGAGGATCTCCTCATAATATTCCAGATGCAAATCAGGGTTCAGCCCCCCCTGCAAAAGTATCTGTGTAGCTCCAAGTTCTACTGCTTCCTTTATCTTCTCCAGTATCTCGTCAACTGATAGGACATAGGCATCTGCTGCGTTCCTCTTCCTGTAAAATGCACAGAATTTGCATCCACTGGTACATATATTGGTATAATTGATATTCCTGTCAATAACGAAAGTTACAGTGTCTCCGCATGCATCTTTTCGAAGCCGGTCTGCCGCCATGCCCAGGGTCAACAAATTTGAGGTTTCAAACAGGGCCTTCCCATCCTCCACAGTCAGCGGCTCTTTTAAAACCGCCTTCTCAACAACCTGGTCAATATCGCTTCTTATGCTCGTCATCTCCCTGACCCGACATCAAAAAATTTTAGACGTGCCGCTTCCTTGAGGATCCCGTACTTATATGCCAATGCAAAGAATTCCTCTAGCCCCCTAATCCCCCCTGCGTCCAGGTGGTAGTCAAGTGTCCTGAGATGGGTCTTCATAAAATCTTTCCCGACACCGATCTTCTCCGCCATTACACACGCGATTGTATCTATCCCACGCATCGCCTCTTCCCTTGACCTGACAAGTACCCGGTAAAATCGTAGAACCTCGTCCCTTTTCACTTCCGCAGCACGTTTCCCAATAATCCACAGGGCATACACCATTTTATGGCCTGTCTCTTTTTTCCATTCCTCGCCAAGATCGCACATGACCTGCGCTCCATTGAAATTTGCAGTAAGTGCATGGTCTCCTATAAGGAGTGCGGCATCGGCTTTTTTCAGCATCACGTTTAGATCTGGCTTTTCATTCGGGATGTATCTGGCATTTATTCCCCGCATCTTCAACAAAATGTCCAAAAGCGCAACCGAGCTGGCAGACGTCTCAGGTAGGGCTATCGTCTTCCCTTCAAGTTCTTCAAAATCCGTTATCCTGTCAGAGAACAGGAGTATGCTCATCGTCCTGCCGTATCCGCTGATGCTAAAATCAGGTAAAATATAGAATGAGCGGTAGTTCTTTGCATAGATTATAGACGAGGCAGGTGCGATATCAACATCCCCTGCTGTCAGCATCTTTCCAAGTGCCGGCGGGTGTGCCCTCACGTATGTCGTCCCGTTGGCAGATATCGTCCTATCTCCATCTCTATCTCCACCTCTATCTCTACCTCCATCTCTACCTCCTGTTCCATCAATCGTTCCATCCACCATCCCGTCTGTGATTGGATAATATATGAAGTCTGTGTTTTTAAAATGTGTCTTGCCAACAACCATCATAATAACAACCTCTATAGCAGCCCTGACAACCTCCTAATCGCAACTGTTGACGTAATCGTAGACCTTTAGTATCTCGTGGGTTGTCGTGCGCATGGCAGGTGTCCTGCCCGCTTCTCTAATCATCCTGACTATGCTGGATACCGGGAGATATTCCTCTGTATCCCCGCCTGCAGCATGTGTAATCCGCTCTTCGATAACAGTCCCGTCCAGGTCATTTGCACCGTAATGGAGCGATATCTGGGCAAGCTTTTTACCGGTCATTATCCAGAATGCCCTGATATTATCGATATAACCGTTTAGCATGATTCTGGAGATTGCAATGGTCTTTAGGACATCGACCCCTGTAGGCCCGTCCTCATCCACAAGCCCGTCTCTTAAAAGTGCGGTGTTTTTCGGATGGAACGGGAGCGGGATAAACGCCTGAAACCCGCCTGTCTCTTTCTGTGCCTCTCTCAATCTTATGAGGTGGTCAACCCTGTCCTCATAGGTCTCGATATGGCCGAACAGCATCGTGGCATTGCTTTTCAGGCCCAGGCGGTGTGCCTCCTGCATGACCTCTATCCAGCCCCTGCCTGAAACCTTGTTCGGGCATATCCTCTTCCTTAAGTCCTCATTGAATATCTCTGCCCCGCCACCCGGGATGCTGCCAAGCCCTGCCTTTATGAGCCTTTCAATGACCTCCCTGACACTCAGTCCTGATATATCCGAGAAGTACCTGATCTCTGCTGCGGTAAAACCCTGGATATGGATATCCGGATACTTTGATTTTATCTCTCGTATCATGTCTTCATAGAATTCGAACGGCATATCAGGATGGTGGCTGCCGACGATATGGAGCTCTGTGATGCCGAGGTCAGACGAGTCATCAATCCGTTTCATAATCTCAGACATTGACATGGTGTAAGCGCCGGGCTGCCCCTCTTCCCTGTAGTATGCGCAAAATGCGCATTTTGAGACGCAGACATTTGTATAGTTTATATGCCTGTTTATAACAAAGGTGACCGTGTCGCCGACACTGCGTCTTCTCAGTTCGTTGGCAGTAGCACCGATAAGAAAGAGGTTATCTGACTTGAAAAGGGCGATACCGTCCCTGCGGTCGAGTTCCTCGCCGGATATCGCCCTCCTGACTATATCTATGATATCGTCGTCTCTATATTCGTTGAGAATAGATTTCAGTGAAGGGCTGGCTGGTGAATAATTGACCATGGATTTACCACTGCCAGGTAGGGATATATATAGATTATGGAATGAAACAGTACCCATACTAATAATCATATTCGACAACCTGCCACCAGTCGTTTAGACAGAAAGATTATTAAGAGAAAAAAACAACTCTTGGATGTATGACAAAGCATATTATCCCGGTTCTGATAATTTTCATCTCAGCATTTGTCTTGATTCCAACAGCCAGCGCGAGCTGTCCTGAGCCTGTACAGGGAAAATATCTTGGATGGCAGGAAAGATACCACAACTTCACAGGCGGTGTAGGTCTTGGGGATTCTGTTACAGTCGAAGACTTCAAAATAAAGGTCACCAGGATAATCGGGGACGTGGGTATTGAAGTTACAATATCAAAAAGGTCAAGCGACTATCTGACCAGTACAATCCAGGTTGGTGAAGACAACAGGCTAAAAGACCAGAAAATAATGATTGAACTTCACAACATCATCCCGCCGGACAGAGCGAATATCACCATCTACACCCCCCAGAGAGCCAACCTAAGCGTCAATTTAACAAACATAGACATACTGACAAGTGAAAGCGGTCGGATAGAACTGATGCCAAACGAGGTATTTTACGCAGAATTCTTACTAAAAAACACAGGCGAACTGGATGCAAAAGGCATAACAGTGACCCCGCAGTTTGGCGACTTCAAGATCATCGATACAGACGTAAAGAACATTTCAACATTATGTTCTGGCGGTGACACCACCAGCCTCGAATACACATTAAAAACACCTGACGTAAGAAAGGTATTCAACTACACCCTGTACCTGAAACTTGAATACTTTGACGAAAATATCCAGACAGGGAAGACCGGCAGATACACAGAGTACTATCCTGTCGAAATCGAGATTGTCCCAACAGTCATTGAAATCGAACGAAGTACAAGTAACTGGACACTGACCAATCCTGGAAGAGAATCCAGGGTCATGGTAACGCTCAACAATACCGCGGATACCGCGGCATACAACGTTGAATGGAGCGCGAATATCCCGCCCTACCTGGAAGTAACGAGAGGTACAACATCCTGGAACGGCAGCATATATGATAGGGACACAAAAATATTTTATTATCACATCATTTCAGACGACCCCATCATCTGCCAGGCATCGAGCCAGGTGGATTATGAGGACAGGTTTGGAAATAAATATGTCTCGTATTCAAACAACGAGACAATCAGATTCTCTCCATTCCTCTCAATACAAAAAGAAATCGATGGAATCCCGTGGTTAATAGACCCGACAAAAAATGTCATGGCCGGTACCACGACCTGGTCAATAGACCCTGCGACATGGTGGAAGAACAGAACACGAAGCGGGGTCATAAACAGTACAAAAGAGATATGGATCAACAGGTCAGCAGAAGTAACTGTGAAAATCAGGAATCGGGGGAATGCTGTAGCGCGGGGAGTTATCGTAAGAGAAATCCTCAGCGGGATAGAGGCGAACGGGACAACCTCCTGGAAAGGTGACCTGAACCCAGATGAGGAGGCCACATACAGTTACACTGCAAAAGTAGTAAGACACGGGAACATAACCCTCAAAACAGACGCGAGTTACATGGATGTTGATCCAGTCTCTTTCAAACCCCCGGTAGACGTCCAGGGTACTGAGTTAAAGTATTGCACCAATATTCCAGAAGAGGTGAAATTTAACACCAAAGACAGATTTTATGGATTATATCACAACATAACCATCAACCACAGCAGTTATACCAGGGTACTTGGAGGTGCGGAATTTGAGTTAAATATCACTATTGCAAACAACGGCAGCGATTCTGTAAGAGATGTTTTCACGATAATTAACACATCCAAATTGAAGGTGGTAGAATTCGAGTACGGCGGCGAGATCCTGAAAGGTCAGCCGTATTACTATCTGCCAGAACTCGAGGCAGGATATTATCCTGACGGGTCGAGCAGGGGTTTGAACCAGATCAATAAGACATACTCCCTTGTACTCCGCGCCCCTGACGTTGACGAAGACAGGGTATTTACAATTGTCACGACCGTAAATTACACAGATCCTCTGGGAAATACCCTTTCAAAAAATATAACCACAAATATAACGGTCGTAAAGGCAAAACCCGCGTACATAATAGTAACAATAGAAAAAAAGAGGCTGACAGTAACACCCGGCGCACCAAAGGAGATAGACATCAAAGATTTTGGCAATGCCTTTATAAAACTGAAGAGTACGGGATTTGCCGCGCTGGACAATCTCACAATCAGTATATCAGTACCTGCCGGCATGGAAATCGCAAGCAATGACACAAACTGGACAGGCAGGATAGATGCCATGTTAAGAATGGCAAACGATACCTGGTACTGGTTTTCAGGGGATATGAACTGGAACGGGAGCCTTGATATCAATGAAGAAAAGACCATACCGTTCCTGGTTCGAGGTACAAGGTCAGGCCAGTATGAGATACCGTTTACAATCAGGTATGACGGGAATGTGGTCACAGATTCATTCAACCTGCTGGTAAAAGGCCCAAGACTTAAAATAACCAAATCATCTGACATTTCGAAAGTAAACCTGTCAGGTTATGTCAATATCACAGTATCTGTGAAGAATGTCGGAGAGGATAATGCCATTGGAATCAGAATCACCGACACAAAACCCGCGGCAGGATTCGAGACCATCGGCAACGTAACAAAGGAAATAGCAGAATTAAAGCCAGGAGATGAGGTCTCGTTCAGTTACAGATTGAAACCTAACACAGAGGGGAGCTACAACTTCGATGGTGCGACAGTTAAATGGTTCGATATGCTTGGAGAAGAATACCAGGAACGATCTGCCGGTCTTGGACTGGAAGTTGTAGCGGCAGAAAAGAAGATACCTGGTAAAGGAAAAGGCCAGCCAGGACATGAGGTGGAAGGACAGTCTGAAGATAAGGGGCCTGAAGGGCTCAACCTCTCCAGGAAACAGGTCATTGCAGTCCTTATATTTTCATTGTTAATTTTAGGAATAATATTTAAGATCCTGGTAATATCAAGACCGATTAAAAAAGAATGAGGATAATTAATAAATATGGAAAGTAACATCGGGAGTGGAAGATGAGATGAGACTGAGTACGATCCTGGTAATATTTCTGGTGGTAGCTGTAATTTATATCCTCCCGTCAGTAACAGCGAGATTTTCTGGTTCGCATACCATGGAATTTAACGAAAGTACACGCACCGCAGGATTGCAGTGCATGAACTGCCATACATATATCTTTGACGAGTTAAATGCCACGGAGAACTCAAGAAATACATTACAAAAGCATATGAATGCTGCGGGTAATACGAGCTATACTTCTGGATGGCTGACTGCAAACATAACCAATACCACCCAGAGCGGCGTATGCCTGCTCTGCCACCTCGCCCAGGTAGATATGCCGGGTTCACACACAAAGACTATGATACGGGCGTGTACCGATACTGACTGCCATGGAAACAATCAATCAACAAATAACACCGCTTACCGGGCAGCCGGCAGAGTCGGACCGCAGCTTGGTGCGGAGAATGTGCATCAGCCATGGTTTAATGCGATGAGCAGCTCGGTTTCACGCATACAAAACGAGACTGGGTCAAATTATACAAAAGGATACTGGGCATGTCTGGGCTGCCATACCTCTGTCCGTGTGAACATAAATGTTACAGAAGTCCCATTTAGCCACACTAATGCAAGCGCGTCAAAAAGAAGATATTTATGATTTTAGTTTGAATCTCCTGGCACTGTTTAAGCCTGACATGAATAATTTTAATAGATGCCCCCTCTTTATATCATATCCGCCCATTGAAAAGGTATAATCACCGATATGCGAAACAAACAGTATCCCTCCACCGCCCCCTATCTCGAGGACATAGATTGGCGGGTTCTCTTCGATACGTACCATTCCTTCAGATATTAAAAAATCAAATTCGCCCTTGTCCGGGTCATTGAACACCGTCCATCTCAAATTGACCTCCGGGTGCTCTTTTAGTGAGAGGTTCTGTATCAGTTTACCCTGTGTGTGTACGATTTCTATCTCTCTCAGTTCATCGACAGAGGCAGGGATTGCCAGGTCTTCTATTGACGACAGCCTCTCCTGGACGATATCTCCTGCCCTGACGTCTTCTATTTCGTCTGGATCTTTTGCCTTTAAGATAGGAGGGTCTGTTCCCATCTTCTCAGACATCTTTTGAAGCTTCTCTTTGATATCAAGTCTCTTTTGCATCTTTCTGTTCACCCAGATAATCCTTTAATGCTGTGAGGACATGTCTGGAGGTTATCTCCAGATCACTGTCGAACTCATAATTTTCAAGTGCCTTTACATCGAATGCGAGCCTGGTTATCTGTGCTATTGTCCTCGGTTTTCCTTCGCTTATTTCAAATACCGTCTCTGCCGCATCTGCTGTAAATGGATTGGTTTTTCCACAGAAATTGGATAATAACTTCCAGTAATTATAAATATCTATACTTGTCCATCTGTTGAGTCTGAACGTGTTTAAACTCGCGCGGTCATCAAAGGCTGCCGCATCTTCCGGGTCTGCTTTAATAAATCTTTCCATCTTCTTAATCAATGTTGGTGTGCCTGAGAGTATCAATTTGCACATCTTCCTGCCATCCTGGGTCTTCATATCACTGAGTGCCCTAAGCTCTGAGATTATTTCCCTGTCAATCTTTTCAGCTTCGTCTACCCAGATTACCAGGTTTATCCCTTTTGTGGCGATGTCTTCAAGTTTGTTTCGTAAAGCCTCTTTCACCCTGCCCCGGTCATCCCACACGGAAAATTCTGCTCCAATCTGTTTTGCTATCTCTTTTAATATCTGGAGTGAAGTCAGCCTCGGGTCAGTAATCAGGACGGTGTAATAATCGCCCAGCTCGTCCAGGGACTTACTTACAAAATCCCTTATAGAGCTCTTTCCCATCCCCACATCGTCGAAGATAATAAAGACCGAGTTCTGGTTTGTCGGCTCCAGGAACTGGGTGATCTTGCCGATTATACCTATATTCGGGTCTTCGAGATAGAGGTCTGGATGGGAGATGCCCTCATCGCTGATACTTATTTTAAATTTATTACTGTCCCATCTAAGCCGTTCACAATAGAGCTGAATTGCCTTTGGATATTTATTCATCATGGTAATAAATCTCTTCTCTGCCATATCTCATCTTCACTCTCGTTTGCTGTTGGGGGGAATTTTCCTGTTGAAGAATATTTGTCATTACATGATTAATATTTTTCTCAAATAAGTATTTAAATTGGGTAAAATATATATATTAATAAGTTACAAACATGACTACCAGCAATAATAAATTGTCGATATTGGAAAGGACGAAAGGATATATTATAGTAAGAATAGCAAGAAAGGAGGAACGATAAATATGGTGGGAAAAATGCCTATGCTGGCAATCGCGGTGATACTCGTAATGGGTATATATGTATTGCCATCAGTAACAGCGAAGTTCTCAGGCTCGCATACAATGGAGTTCAACGATACATCGAGAGTTTCAGGATTGGAATGTATGAAGTGTCATACATACATTGAAGATGAGCTAAACGCGACAGGGCCCTCGAGATCGGTACTCCAGGCACACATGAATGCGGCAGGCAATCCGAATTATGTTGGTGCCGACAAAGATCTGAACATAAGCGGAGGTGTGAACAACAACTCAATAGCAGGTGCATGCAGGATGTGCCACCTGATGGAAGACGATGCAGTGAATATTGCAGGGACACATACCAAAGTAACTATCAGGACGTGTATTGATGCAGACTGCCACGGAGAAAACTCGACGACAGGGACCTCGGCATATGCTGATGCAGGTTCAGTTGGTGGTAAGTTGAGCAACAGCAGTGACGCACATTCTTCATTCTTCAGTGCAATGAAAAACGCTGGAGACAGCAGCTATCCAAATGAAGACGGCGGATACTACTCGAAAGGGTTCTATGCATGTCTGGCCTGCCATACGCATCTGGAGATGAACATGAACCTCACAAGACCGCAGGCGTTTAATATAAACATGACCATGAACTCGACGACAAACGCCTTTGATATAGTCGGCCCTGCGATAAACTATACAAATATGAACAATACATATGCGCAGAGACCAAAAGGCTCGGTCTGGTAGGTGCCAAAAAAAGGCTGAGAGAATTTATTTCAAACATTCTCCAGCCTAAAGAACGTCGGAAAGAAACGCTCTGAGGCAATCCTCAGGGCACACTTTTTTATTTTTTTATTATATTGACCCTTGTTAGGTGTGGATTAGAGATTTATGGTCATGCAATCTTATCCATATGAATCTTTTTTTCAAATTCTAAGAGATGTCCCGCTGACCCCTATTAAAATATCGATTGTTGTCGCACTGACCCCCCTTTTGATATCTTATATCTGGAGCAGGCCAGGTCCTAGAATCTTTTTGACAGGATTTATTGTATCTGTATACAGAACTGTGTCGGGTATCTACAGATATTTTAAGATGAGAGATATAAATTCCAGAGTGAGGGAAGATTACAGGCGCATATCTGGGAACGGGATACAGTTCAGTCAGATATTTGTTTACAGTATATATCTCTTTGCAGGGGTTTTTGCAATCCTCATACTGAAAAAAGCGTTCTATTTCGGTGTTGTGGTATCTCAGTCAATGATGCCGACCCTGATGGTGGCAGACCTGGTACTGATTGAGTCCATGACCACGGACAACATAGAGGTCGGAGACATAGTCCTGATCACCCCATCTTCCTATGGGGCACCGATTATCCACAGGGTAATCAGCGTAAAAGATGGGAAGATACGAACCAAGGGGGATAATATCGAAAGACCTGATAGCTGGACTTTGACAAAAAATGATATTAAGGGCAAGGCAGTAATGTTAAATGGGAAGCCAGTCGTAGTGAAAAATATAGGTACATATTTTATGCCAGTAGGTAAAAATTATGTTCTGGGTTCTGACCCGCTGTTTGAGCTTATAAGAGATATAGCACAGAATGTCCACAGACATGGACCTACCATATTGATAATACTCCTACTGCTCATGGTACTCTGTACATTTGAAGGTAAAAGGACTAAAAGGATATACACATGACGGCTGAATCTGTGGAGGAAGCGAATTGAAATATGTCCCAGTAATAGTTGGCATGATAGTTGCGGCATTGACAGTTTTTAGTGCAGATGTATCAGCACAGCCTCCAGACGATGTGCATGTCGGCAGTATCTGTCTGTCCTGCCATAAGAATTATTCAGATAATCCTGCAATCACCAAATTCTTTCCGTGCTCAAAGAGTACATGCCACAGGTCAAACCCGACTGGCCGGTGGGGCTGGGGAGGTCCGCGGAACAGGTATTCCCTTCATCTACAGAACACCGTGTGCATAAACTGCCACAAGGGCACACCTGAGAAGTTCGATATCCACGCGATACACAGGGACTTCAAGGGTCTTGGTATCAACAGGACTGCGGTCGAATGTGCAATATGTCACTGGACACCAGAAGGGTATAATTCGTCTATCGCAAAAGTACCTCCATATGAGAACCTGTACGTAGCCGGTTCTGCTATAAAGAATACAACAATCAGGGCTCCACCATGGGGCGGTGACTGCGGGTACTGTCATGAAAGCGTTTCTAATGCCACAAGGCTGCACGATGTCCATGAGCCTGATTTAAACACAACATGCAAAAACTGCCACGGAGAAATAATAGAGAGAAGGCCTGATCTCATTGCAAAGATTATTGGTGAACAACCTGCTCCAGTACCTGAGAGTAAACCCAAGAAGATCTGGTATCAAATATCAACTGAACTTTCCAGATTCTTCGATGAGATTGTTGAAATCGTAATGTCTGTATTCACTTAATAACCATTAACCACCATTTTTCCCATTTCAATGGCCTTTTTTGTCTTGATTTTATAGTCTTTATAGTCTTTTAAGTTGGATTCTCAAAGTCCACCTTCTTTATAGACCGTATCCTTATCTGCCAGTGGTGGGCCTGCCCACTGCTCTTTTGGCAGTGTGGCAGTCTTCTCGTACCAGTCCAAATAGCCCGGGGGACATTCGCCCCACAGTGAGTACTTGCGCTCCTCGGTTACTGAGCGGTCTTCTCCCCAGTTCTCATCGTTTCCTTTGTACTGTTCTTTTGGCATGCCGGCAGAGTCGTGCCACTGAACACCCCAGCTATGTATCTCCTGCACTTTGCTCGGATCTTTTGCCGGCTCAACTACCAGGAAATTATCTTCAGCACCGTATTCACCTAGATAAACATATTTGCCTATTGCATCCGTTCCGGATGACCCGCTTCCAAGTATAGGCGGCATTATCTTATCTTCTTTGAGGTCGTACACGAAGATCCACTGGCTCCCTCCACCTCCCCCACCAGGCCAGCTGGATGAATAGAGGTAGCGCCCGTCCCATGAGATGGTCAGGGAATGGGGTTTGTCTATGTTCGGCAGATATTTAACCACTTCATTGGTCTTCGGGTCTATCACCGCTACAGCGTTTCTGGTCTTTACAGAGACATATATCAACTTGTCTGTCGGGTCATCTATTATATGGTCAGGTCCTTTGCCGACATTGATGTATTTCACTATCTTCCATGTCCCAACTTCCACCACAGCCATCTTGTTGGTCGATATCAGAGAGTTGTAAACATATTTACCGTCAGCACTTGGATAGACATAGAAGTTCCCGCTCATATTGTCGAAGGGTACTCTTGTGACCACTTTGAAAGGTGGTCTTGCCTCAAATACTAGAAGTCCGCTGTAATTTTCGTTTCCAAATGGCCCCATGGCACCTATCGCGGCATACCCGTACTTACCGTCAGGACTGAACATCACATGATGGCTGATTGTCCTGGTGGGGATCCTGGCCACCTCCTTGTTGATGGTGGTATCGATAACCGAGAGATAATGAGCGAGTTCTGGTGCATCTTTCATTCCAGAACATATGCCCATGTTTGAGGTCACCACGTATCTGCCTGCAAATTCGCCGCTGGGTACTATGTCCAGCCCGTGAGGGTTTGGCGGCGAGGTTATCCTGCCAGCTATCTTCATGTCAGAGTCATCGAGGATGGTCACCATACTGCCCCATCCGTTGGCCATATATATTATATAGTTTTTGGT
>WAQR01000008.1 GCA_015520145.1 Candidatus Hydrothermarchaeota archaeon | reverse complement strand
TTCTCTTTTCCTCCTTCTTCCTTCTATCCTTTAAAGTCTAATCCAAGTTCATTACATGCCGCCGTTGTTCGGTTCTACTACCCGGATGGTTATGGGCTTGCTCTCGATACTGTCTATCCATATCATCTGGTTGATGGAAATCGGGCTTATGATACCAATAAGACTGTGTTCTCCTACTGGTACAGGAAAAAGACTCTCTGTATGTGTAAACTGCCAGGAATATGAACCTCTAGGCGGGAGAGGAATATAACTAAGTGGGAGTATTGATGCACTCATACACACTGCTGGCAGTGGGGGTCTTCTGTCATCTATTGTGTAGAAGACTTGACATATCGGCTCAACCTCCAGCGTTACCGTAGACTCCGTAGGATTATACGCCGTCACCGTTATCTCAATCGGCTCGCCAAGCACGTACATCCGCTTATCCGTGGATACGTAGACCTCTACATATCCCGCATTATCGCCTGCGTTATTGATATCCCCCACGTTGTTGTTATCACTGCCTGCATTCACACTCCAGTGATGCCCGCCGCCCATGCCGCCGCCGTGACCACCGCCGCGCTGTGCTTCAATGACTGTGGACGTGGCTGCAATGACTGCTAAAAAGACCACAAATATTGTCAGCAGCTTTTTTATTTCCATTTTAATTCACGCCTCCTCTAAGTCGCCACGTATTAACCTAAAACTTTTTTGTGTGTGTGTGTATAATTTTGCACAGTTTAGGGATATATTTTTTTCGATTTGGTCTTCTCTGGCGTGTTTGAATGGTACAAGCCTTTGAAACTGACCCAATCCGCGGATTAGGATAAAATTTACATTATTTTCGGCGATAGCTGTGAGGTCTATTTCTTTTTCTCCGCCACTTTTTCTCCTCCCTTCACTTCCTTCTTTTCTACCTTCTTCTTTTCCTTCTCCACTCCTTCCTTCTCCACTCCTTTTTCTTTTGGTTTCTCCTCCTCCTTTCCTATCTGATTCTTCTCCAGCATAAACTCCGGCTCTATTTCCATCGCCCTCTCTTTGCTGTCATATATCCTGACTATTCCGCGGGACTCTCTTGCCCCGAATTTTGAATGGAATGATTTCACAACTACCGTATCTTTCTTTGCACCGGTAACTGCCTTTAACTTACTTATCACATCCGCCCTTGTAGGGGTTGGACCGTCATGAACAATATTTACTTCCAATTCTCTCCTGCCAAGCAGGGGATTGGTTTTCTCTTCCACTATCTTGATTTCCATCTACTAAGCCTCCTGACTCGCCTTAAAGGCGACTCGTCTGCCGTGTAATTGGCGTGTAAGCGTGTAAGCATGTAATTGACACGTTCCATTTACATCCATTTAAGCAACGCTATTGAGTAATGCTGTCTAACATGGATAATTTTATTTGGATTGAAGCGCGATTGAAGTGCTAATCTTTTATCAATTTTTTATCAGTTCTTCTGCCAGTTCTATGATCTCCTTCGAGGGTACACATCCTGGATTGATTGAGACGAAGCACTCTTCCATGGAGAAGGCATCTTTGACCACTCTGCTCTCCGGGATTACACACACAACATCGACTTCAAGGGTTCTCTCTATCTCATCTATCCATCTGTCAGGACTGCCCCCGGCGCGGTTGAGGATAACCCCGATAATCCTTGACCCTTTCTTTTCCAGCAGTATCTTCATGTTGAGGGCATCCAGGACTGACGCCTTGTCAGGGTTGACGATTAGAATTGCATCCATGCTTCTGTCCAGGATATCTACCGCCTCCCTTCCAGGTGGCATGTCCATTATTACGAACTCGTTTTCGTCAGGGATTTCTTTTAGAACCTGCCTTATCCTTTTCAGGTTTTTCTTGTACCCGTCAAGCATCACACCAGGAGGGATGACCCTGACTCCTTCTGGACCCTGGTAGGTTACCTTTCTGATATCCAGGCCATCTTCCAGCACATCCACCAGTCCTACAGGGGGTGTCCTGAGCCCGGTGATGATCTCAAGGTTGGGCATTGCCAGGTCCATATCTACCACAGTAACCCTCCTGCCCATCCTTGAAAGGGCGACGCCGAGGTTGGCTGCTATCGTGGTCTTTCCAACGCCTCCTTTACCGCTTGCAACTGCAAGGTAACGGGCTGGCTTGCCTTTTTTCGATAACTCCTTTAGAGGTGCAGGGGGTGCATGTCCTCTTGATCTCCCTGTTTCACTTCCTGCACTTTCTTCTCCATTTTCTTTTATATCTCCTCCTTCCCTTACATACTCTATCAGTTGCAGGACAACTCCAACGACGAGGAAGTAGTAGGCATATATTGCAATTTGGTTGGCGAAACTCTCTCTTCCCCTGCCTGTGAATAAGGCGGCTGCTACGAGCAGTATCAGCCCGGCTGCTATTGGAATCCTTCCATCCATTTTGTATGCGATTGCTGCAAACAGATACAGGAAAATCAGCCTGCTTACTGTGTCCTGGATCTTCTCCCCCAGCAGAAAGAGGGCTGCTACTCCTGTGGCTATTACCAGGAGCTGCCAGTACCTGTGTACCGGCTTTAGAATCTCTTCTATTGTACCCATGCACATCTCTTGCAAGGGAAAGGTATTTATATATTTTCATAGGAGCAAAAAATTATAGGTGAAGATACATCATCCTCTATTTATATAAGGAAGTATTCAAAAATATCAAAAACATTTCACCCGTCCCTGAAATACGGCTTTCTCCTGCTCACAGCCTCCCTAAACAGTCTATCAAGCTCGCTGTCATCTGCCCCGTTTCTCATAGGAGTCAGAAAATCCACAAGATTATCAGACCTCATCAGACATGGCTTGAATTTCCCATCCGCGGTAACCCTAATCCTCGTACAGCGTGCACAGAACTCAGTATTATGCATGGGCTTTATAATCTCGACTTCAGACCCGTTTAAGACATACTTCCGCCTGCCCTGCATAAACTTACGAACATAGACATCATCTGCCTGTTCCTCAAAACCCTTCTCCACCTCATCGAGGTCATAAAAATATTTGCTGAAAAACTCGCTGTCATGTTCAGCATCCATCAGTTCGATAAGCTGAATAACAAAACCGCCTTTTGGATACCGCTTCAATATGCTCTCTATCTCATCATCGTTAATCCCGTTCATGACCACCATATTCAGCTTCACAGGCATCAGCCCGACTTCAGCCGCCCGATTCAGCCCCCGCAGCACGGTATCAAGTTCCCCGCCACGGCTTATCATCGAAAACACATCCGGCCTAAGCGTATCAAGGCTGACATTTACCCTGTTCAGCCCAGCAGCCTTGAGTTCCCCGGCAAGGCCTTCCAGCAGTGTGCCGTTTGTTGTCATGGAGACGTCTTCTATACCCTCAATCTTCGATATGCCGTCAACAATCTCGATCACATCCTCCCTCAAAAGCGGCTCCCCGCCGGTAATCTTTATCTTCCTAATCCCGTGCCTTGCAGAAAGTGCACATATCCTCACAATCTCCTCAGGCGTCATCTCGTATTTCGAACTGCCCGTTATCCCCTCGTGATGGCAGTAGATACAATTAAGATTGCACCTTGGAGTTATGGATATCCTCATGCTAATAACAGGTCTGTTATAAGTATCTAACATCGTCCTCACCTACGCGGATCTTCAGTTCCACCACATCCCCCGGCTTCATATCTGCCTTTTTTAATGTCCTAATCATCCCCAGAAAACCATTCTTCACAAAGTCCTGGACAAAACTGCCGAGAGGCACCTCCGCATCGCCGATCTTCAACAGCACCTCCTTTCTCGTGGCCAGCACTACACAGTCTTCAAGCCTGGCATTTCCGATAACTATATTATTTGCAGTCTCTTCACAGGTCTCAAACCCGCACTTGCCGCAGTTGAGCTTTGGCAGCCTATCAAAAACAGCATCAAACCGGTTTTCCAGCCCTTCGATTATATCCACCACCCCGCCGGGGTCTTTCGTTGCATCGATTGCAGGGATATCATACTTGAGATCCAGATTTGCCGCAGGCCCGCTGATCAATATCGTGTTCTCATCCACAACCTCTTCAAGGTCATCATCCAAGAGCCCAACCGCGATTTTTGGTATATCCTCTTTACTGAACCCCTCAACAATCAGATAGTCGAGTTCCTTACAGATATCACCAATCCCCCTGATAACCTCTGAGAGTCTAGGCTCTTTTTCTGTCTTCAGGATATACGCGGTCTCGCCCTTCGAAACACCCACGACAACGCGCGCCCCAGCCCTTGCATGTCTCCATGTATCAGTATTCTCCCTATCAAGCGTAAAACCGTCCTCTTTACATATGTGCTTGACAGTCCCGCATCTGTATCCTCTCTTTACTAGCTCTCTTACAATATCTTCAACAGTAGTCGTCTTACCTGACTTTTTTCCTTTCGAAACCACGCCAATTATTTCCATATCCATCACACTCTTTCATCTCTTTCGACTCTTACACTTACACGCTCTATCTCTCACTCTATCTCTCACACTCTTTCTCACACTCGCATCCCTATCTCACTCTCTTGCATGTTTTACCAGGTGCCCTGTCTCCTTTAATATAATCTCCATCCCTGTCTTTACTGCGTTCGGCGAGCCCGGAAGCGAGAATATCAGCACCCCTGCATACACCCCTGCAATTGCCCTTGACATCATCGATGCATGACCTATCTCATCAAAGCTCGACCTCCTGAAAAGCTCGCCAAAACCCTCAAGCCTCTTATCAAGAATGCCTTCCACCGCCTCGATTGTAACATCGTTACTCGTAATCCCTGTCCCGCCAGTTGTGATAACCATATCCGGGTCGTAGGTCTCAATTATATGGTCAACCATCGAGACTATCACGCCCCCATGGTCAGGGACAATCGTATAAAAAATAACGTCATGCCCATCTTTTTTCAGGGCATCAATAATAAATGTGCCTGAAGTGTCCTCGGTCTCCTCCAGTGTCCCGTTCCTGCTCCACAGGTAATCAAACTTCGAGTCAGAGACGGTAACAACCGCTGCCCTGATATTTCCCGGGGCATCTTTTCTGTGCCTTTTTGTAGTGATACTCCTGTTTCTTTCCTCTTCCATAGCTATTCACCCTTGATCTTCTCGACGACGCGTATATCTGTAATCTCTGTCACGGGATACTGGCCCTTGTCGTCCTTTTCTATGGCCTTTACCATGTCCCAGATAGTCAAAAGTGCCACAGAAACCCCGGTGATTGCCTCCATCTCGACACCTGTCTTCCCGACAGTTTGCACGTTCACAGTGACCTCGATTCCGTCATCTAGAACCTCAAAATCGATATCAACTCCCGTGATCTGGAGAGGGTGGCACATGGGTATTATATCAGGGGTCTTCTTCACTGCAAGGGTTGCTGCTATCTGAGCAGTAGTAAGCACGCTCCCCTTTTCCACCTTCCCCTCCTTTATCTTCATTATCGTCTCTTCCTTCAGTCTAATTCTCCCTCTCGCCCTGGCTCTTCTCCTAACATCCATTTTACCGGAGATTTCCACCATCTTCACACCTTTTTCGTCCACGTGGGTCAGGTCCATGATATGCCTCCATTCTGCTTTAAGCCTCTTTTAAGCCTCTTTTAAGTTTCTTTTAAGTCTCTTTTAAGCCTCAATTCTATGATAATAATATTTAAAACTTGTCAGTCCATTATCAATCTACAGCCTACACTGACCCTTATATCCTATCTTATAAAGTTTGATTACAGAACCTTTAAATAATCAAAGTTTAAATAAATGATATAGTATAAGTTGTAACGTAAATCATATCATTATATTGCAGGCGGAGAGTTAAATGGATTACGATGTTATTATAATCGGGGCGGGGCCTGGCGGTGTTGCCGCATCTACAAAGGCTAAAGAACTGGGGCTGACCAGTCTTACAATCGAAAAAGGAGATGATATCCTTGCAGGAATGACCGCTTCATCCCCGCCTGGAAAATCTGTCTATCCCAGTGTGCCGAAAGATTCCAAAAATGAGTTTGCCATCCCCTTCCTCAAACCTCCAGAAGACAAGATATCTACCGAGGATTATGTCAAGAAGGTAAAAGAGGAAGTCAAAAACAGAGAACTGAAGATCAATTTCAGGGAGGAGTTTACAGGGTTCAAAAAAGATGGTTTGATAACTGTGCAGACCAGCAGGGATGAGTATGTGGCCGAGAACCTTGTTCTTGCAATCGGCAGCAGTATCCCGCGAGACCTCAGTATCTATGGCGAGGCAACACCGATTGCAAGGACTCTGCACAGGCCAGAGGATTACCTTGGCAAAAACGTCCTTGTAATAGGAGGCGGGAATGCCGGTGCAGGTGTGGTAATGTCTCTTTCAAAACTTAAGAGAGAGCGTGGTGACTCCACCGTGGTCTACTGGGCACATAGGTCAGAGAGATTCAATATTGACAGGGAGGTTGCAAGGGACCTGGGAGAGGAGATACTCCTTGGAGGGAACATCCGCATCCTGCAGGGTGCAAGACCAATTCTAAGCGAGGTTGACAAGTCACTTGGTGAAAGGAGGCTGATGATAAGGACTGACGAACACCTCATGGGTGACGATGTCAAGCTGACATACGGGATGTGTTTCCCACTGGAAAACGTTATTGCCTGTATCGGTTTTAAAGGACCTGCTGCGATATTTGAAAAACTCGGGATTGAAGTCATGGTACACGGAAACAGGAAAGGGACTGGAATCGCCATCCTCGACGACAACCTTCAAACAAATATTGAAGGGGTCTATGCCATCGGAGGTGCTATCAGTCCCTCATACATCCGCAGGACAATGGGCGGGAAGCACCACGAGAAGGTGCGTCATCCAAACTTCATCTATACCGCGGTAAGGGATGGGGCATCTGTTATTGAGCACATATACAATAACAGGAGGTGAAAAAATGGAATATTCGAAACTGAACCCGACAGCGCTTGGGATATCTCTCGGCATCCTTGCAGGGCTTATGATGGTGGTATTGAGCATTGTGGGACTTCTCGGATTCGCCGCAGATGCCGTCAGGGTCATGGCAGCCTTCCATATAGGGTATTCACTTACTGCATTCGGGATACTTGCCGGGATAATTGAAGGTGCAGCAGGCAGCTTTGTGTTCGGGTATTTAATTGCTGTTTTCTACAATAAATTTTCATGATACTGTTCGTGACATGCTGGCACGTTTGTACTTTGTACTCTGTGTGCAGGTTGGCCTGCGTGTGCATGAAACGGATCCAGGAACGGTCGTAGAGATGAAGGGTCATGGAGGAATGAAAGGAAGGGTATTTAAGAAAGGATATTTATAGTCGATGGTATATTAACATGCTAAGGTGATGCATTTGAATGGGACAGTTGAACAGGGGATAGTTGGCGATTCAAGGCTACTGGTGGGGATAGGGAAGAAGGGTAATATTACCAACCTGTTCTGGCCGGGCATAGACTTCCCCCAGCATATTGAAGCGAGTTTTGCAGGTATTTATACAGACAGGACAGGATTCGGCTGGACTACAGACCCGCCGTGGAGTTACTCCCAGAGATACGCAGGAGACACTGCCATCCTCAAGACCGTAATGAACAACCCTGCCGCAGGTATCGAGATTAAGGTGACAGATTTCGTGCCCCCTGGGGATGACATACTCGTCAGACATTTTGAGGTAGCCAACAAAGATAACGACCAGATAGACGTCAGGCTGTTTTACTACCTGGACATGCAGATTATGGAAACCCTGACAGGGAACACAGCCTATTATGATACCAGGTCAGATGCAGTAATCCAGTATTACAGGGAATATTACTTCTCCTGTGGCGGTGACATGAAAATGAGCGGATACCAGTGCGGGGCGCACATGGACGGAAGCGACGCCTTCGCAGATGTTTACGACGGGAGGTTAGAGGGGAATCCGTTAATAATATCCCACGGCAGCGAGGGGGTAAATTCCTCCCAGGTCTGGGATTTAGGCACGTTTTCTCATGGAGAGAAAAAGGATATCACCCTCTTTTTGGGCATGGGTACTGATGAGAACAGCGTCCTCACGTCTTTAGCAGCAGCCAGAGAGAAGGGTTACGCGGGTCTGTATAATAAAACAGAAGCGTACTGGAAAAAATGGCTTGCCAGAGGCAGGGATGTCAGGAAATTCCCGGAGGTGTACAGGCGGTCTTTGATTACCATGAAGCTTTTGTGCGACAGGAAATGGGGCGGGATAATCGCAGCACCCAGCGTCGAGCCTAACTACAGGTTCTGCTGGACCAGGGACGGAACATTCATTGCCACTGCACTGGATAGAGCTGGTTACCACAAAGAAGCTGAGAAGTTCTACAGGTGGTGCAGGATGGCCCAGGAGAAGACCGGCGGATGGAAGCAGAGATACTTTGTCTCACCCCCGCTGGCAGGGCCGAGCTGGGGTCCGCAGATAGACGAGACCGGGGTGGTGCTTTCAGGGATGGGATATCACTACATGCTTACAAGAGACAAGAACTTCCTTAGGGAGAACTGGGAGATGATAAAGAAAACCGCAGAGTACCTGCGCGATATGCAGGAAACGCATGGTATCAACGGGCTCATGTGCAGGTGTCTTGGGCTGTGGGAGGAGAGGATGGCAAGACACATTTATTCGAATGCTGCGTGTTACGACGGTCTTAGAGCAGCGTCCATGATTGCCAGGATACTGGGTAAAAAGAGGTTCTCAGGACGGTGGAAGAAGGCCGCAGGTCGTATAAAGGAAGGGATAGAAAAAGGGTTCTGGAACGGTGATGCAGGACATTTCATAAAGTCCGTTGACCCGGTTGACACTGCACTGGATATCAGCATCCTCGGCCTTGTTGTGCCCTATAATGTCTTTTCCATTGAAGACGAGAGAGTCAGGAGCAGTGTGAAGAAGATTGAGGAGACATTCAGATACCGGGCAGGAGGTATCGGCAGGTATCCTTCAGACGTGTACTACGGCGGGAATCCCTGGATACTTACCACCCTGTGGCTGGCGATATACTTCCAGCGTGCTGGAGAGAGGGAGAAAGGAGAAGAGCTCGCAAGGTGGTGTACTGGACATGCGACAGAACTCGGGATGCTGCCAGAGCAGGTGCATAGGGATACAGGTGACCCGCTGTCTGCAATACCTCTGGGCTGGAGTCATGCCATGATGGTGCACTATATCCTGGAATGCGAAAAGAGGAGGTAGGGAGAAAAGATGGAGATGATGGAGATGGTGGAATGAAGGCAGTCGCGGTAATTCCCGGTAAAAAAGACAGTGCACACATAATTGAAGTAGATAGACCCAGGATATCTTCCACTGAGGTCCTGGTGAAGGTTGTGCGGGTAGGGATATGCGGTACTGACCATGAGATCAACCAGGGTGTCTATGGTAAAGCGCCTGAAGGCGGGGATTTTCTTATATTGGGACACGAGTCCCTGGGCAGGGTTGAAAAAACCGGCAGTGATGTAAGGGGTCTTGAACCCGGTGATCTGGTCGTTGCTACTGTGAGGAGGCCGTGTCCTGAGAACTGCATGAACTGCAGGAACAATGAAAGCGATATGTGCCTTACAGGGAATTTCAGGGAACGCGGGATAAAAGGTCTCCATGGGTTCATGGCAGAATACTATAAAGAGACCCCTGATAACCTGGTAAAAATCCCGGAAGAACTTTGTGATGTGGGCGTTCTGCTCGAACCTTTGAGCATTGTGGAGAAGGCGGTTATGCAGGCATTTAAGATCCAGGAGCGGATGAAGTGGAAGCCCAGAACTGCCCTGGTGCTTGGAGCAGGGCCGATAGGTCTTCTGGCAACATTTGTGCTCAGGGACATGGGGATAGATACGTACACGGTGGCACGAAGTCCTGTTGACAGCAGGAAGGCAGGGCTTGCAATAAAGAGCGGTGCCCACTACATAGATGCTACAAAAGAACCAATACCAGGGCTTGGTGAAAGGCTGGGGAATATAGATTTCATATTCGAAGCTACAGGCAGTTCTACAGCGGTTTTCCAGGCTATGGGCGTCCTGGGAGTTAATGGAGTCCTCGCCCTGACTGGGATCAGTGCAGGGAATAAGGAGCTGGTGGTGAAAGCGGACTGCCTGGATATGTGTATCGTACTGGGGAACAAGGTTATATTCGGGTCTGTGAATGCCGGCATG
>WAQR01000007.1 GCA_015520145.1 Candidatus Hydrothermarchaeota archaeon | reverse complement strand
CTCTTATCACTGTCCAGGGGGTCTTTGTACATGAAGATTAGCATAAATGAGAGGACAGTATTTGTACTGGTATTTCTCTCCCAGGTCGCTGCAATTGCAGCGCTGCCGGTAATCTCCACCTACCTGAATATAACCACCTACAGGGCATTTCATGCCCTGCTCCTGAACCATCTGGGTGAGATACTGACCATATCACTTGGTGCGGCCGGCATGGTCGTGGTTTACAGGGAGCTGAACTTGCAGTCCAGGTTCATGTTCTACTGGATTATGGCCGCAGCAATGCTCGTATTCTGGGACGTGGCAGCGGAAGGCAAGATTATATCACTTACCAGGATGCTGGTCTATCTAACAGTCCCGCTATCAATCTTTGCAGGCAGGTACCTTGCAGAAACATTTGCCAGGATACGGGATAACAAGGTGCCTCTTACTGCTGCCGTAGTGCTGGCGGTACTTGTGGTACCAGTCAATATACTAAACGCATATCCTGACAGGGACATGGCCTATCAGGCCAGGCTCAACTACCAGTACCATGAGCCAAGAGAGTATGTCTCAAGTCTCTGGATAGCAGGGCATATCCCGGAGGACAGGGTATTCGCAGCAGATATCCGTACAGGCGGACAGATCAGGGGGATCGGCCACAATATAGTTCCAAACGGATATTTTTATAAGATAATGGCGTCAGAAGACTTTGGACACCAGAATATGTGGAGTATTGCTGACATCAATGGCGGTGACAGCGGCCGTGCATACCGCGTAAACGCACTTGAAGATTTTTCCAGTGCATTCAAGGGTAATCATTCCTGGAGGGATTATGTCTTTGAGGTGATGGTGAAGGTAGAGGAGTATAATATGTCAAATCCCAGATCCCATGCTGGACTGATGTTCAGATCTGATCCCACACGAGGGAACCTGTACTATTTCGGCGTATATCCCGGGTATCCCGGGGCAGGCGGTCCGGGAGTCGTGGGCAATGGTAGTCCAGGTATGTGCAGGCTCTATACCTACAACCGCTATACCGCAAGGCTGTTAGATGAGCAGAGGTGTAATTTCGACACGGGTGTGTGGCACAGACTCAAGGTGGTGGTAAACGGTTCCAGTATATCATACTACCTTGACAGCGATGAACTTGGACGCATCGATAGCTATAACCATCACACAGGTGATGTAGGTATTGGAGCAACTGGGGCACTGGCGTATTTCGACAATGTGTCTGTCAGGCTGTTGAACGGGACATTGTTACTGGAAGATGGGTTCGAGAGAGGCAGTACGGGCAGTACAGCGGGATGGGAGATATTGCAGTGGGATGTAATGACCCTGCTTGAGAATGTGACCTATAAGTCTCGAGACGGACGGCGCAGGAAAGGGATCGATTATATTTATGTCTCAAAGATGATGCAGATGCCTGGCGCTATACTTATAACAGAACCAGGCGGCACGCTCATGCAGTCCGTACCGCTTAGCAACAGATCAATTTTAAAATGGGAGTCGCCAGGATTTAACAGAGTCTATGATAACAGTCTTGTTAAGATATATGAGGTTATGTCATGAAAAATATGCAGGAAACCAAATGCGGGGTGACCCGGGGGATGGCTGCTGTGTTCATCTCTGCCCTGATATTGATGCTATCAGGCGCGATTACAGGAGCTCCTGCCGGTGGCACTGCCATATTTTATGCAGGTCTTCTGCTTGGCATATCTTTTTTTATCTACCTATCAGTGAATGCAGGTAATAGGGGTAATGAGGATAATAATGATAATGATAACCGTACAGATACGAGACTGAAAGGGAAGACAGTGCTCATTTATCTAATCTCGTTTGGGATCGTCTTCTATACCTCGGTCACATCTCTTTGGTGGAACGGTCTTTTCCATGATGCAGACACCTGGCTGTATTTTGGTGACATAAAGACGATTGCACAGAACAGGTCTATGGGAATTGACGAAGTCTATTCCTATCTGAGTGTTATCCCGATAAATATGGGGTTCCATATCTTCGTATATATGCTCTCGATTATCACAGGCATATATAATATCACCTTTTTCAATACAATCTCTCTTGGCCTGTCTGTTTTTCCGTCTGTCTTTGTCTATTTAATGATGAGACCTGCCGGCAGACAGGCGGCTGTATTGTCCTCATTTTTGACCTTTTTTGGGGTATCCTACTATATTGGACAGATTACAATAACCGAGCTTAAAACCCTGGAGATGGCAATCATCTTGCCTGTTCTAATCTATATAAATTATCTCGTTTTCATAGGCAGGTATTCTGCCGGGATACTGGTTCTCCAGTTTTTCATGTTTTTTTCAATGCTCTCTATTCATCTGTGGAGCACTTTTATCTATATAGCATTCTATTTCCTTATCTGCATACTGATGATTGTGCGAGACGGTGGGTACGGTGGTGAGGGGGCGTACGGTGGGGACGAGAGGGAGAGGGACAGGGAGAGGAAGGGTAGAATGAACCTGAAGTTATTGATAACACCATTTTTTATCTATTATTCTTCGTTACTGATATTTGTAGCATTTGGACCATGGACTCAGATGTATCCCTATCTGGGATCGCGTTCTGTTATGCCGTATCTGCTCTCGTTACAGATCCCCATAGGACTGGTTTTCCTGATAATCTACCTGTACCGCAGGCAGATAAGAGATACCATGCTCTCACTGGAGAGGCGGGTGCAGGGGTGGCGGCGGCTTGGTGATATAGTATTTATCGGATCACTTCTTGCAGGGATCCTGGCGGCATATCTGATGTTTTTGAGCACGCCATTTGAGACAAAGAAATCCTTTTTGGGTGTGATAACGTCCCACCTTTCTTTAATTGTATTTTTATCCCTGGGTTTTACAGGGTTTATCAGGATAATACAGGCTGAACAGAAAAGAGATTATCTCTTCATCATAGCGCCCTGGAGTGCTGTGTGCCTCGTTCTGGTAGCACTGGTGTTCGTTGGTAAGGCAGTGGATATCCCTGTAATGCGCAAAGTCTTCCTTGACCCATGGCGACAGTTCTCCTATCTCTCTATCCTGTACATGGTCCCGGTTTCTTATGCCATTCTAAGCATCCAGAACCATCGAAGGTTTATCTCGTTTGCTGCCGTATCTTTTCTGGTTTTTATGTTACTGTATTCGATGCCTGGCGAGTATCCGAGGACATATCCCAGTGTCGAGGAGTTTGAGATGGCGCACTGGATAAAGGACAACATGCCTGAATCTGCGAATATGATATACGATAACCGGCTGGGCAGCATGGTCTACGGCATTTCTTTGAATTGTTTCAAGGTGTGGGACAAGGACTATATGATGCCGTTCTTTACAGACCCTGGAACCCCGAGATTTGTGGCAGCAATTGAAGGATGGAACAACAGGACGCTCAAATGTCCACGTACCGCAGAAGGCGCGGAAGGTCAAAAATATATCCTGTGGTCAGACGAATATACAAAGAGGGTGTTTTTTGATGTATTTGAGGTGGGCGATATTGCGCTTTCAAGAGACGTTAAAGATGCATATGAAGGCTCGTATCTCCTAAATAACCTGTATACGAATGGGAAGACTGATATCTTCAGCATAAATGAAGACCGTATCAATCAATGATGCAGCCTGAAATATTCCTTTATCCCGGCGCTTAGAGGCATAATCAGCCCCATCTCTTTCATGTATCTGTCTGATACCTTTCTTTCCGCCTGTATCACGCGCCTCTTCTTTATAAGGCCAGGCAGGTTTGTTATCCATGCCCAGTACCCTTTAAGTACAGCCGCTATTCCATATCTGTCTCTTAGATATGCAAATGAGCCTATCCTCCATATGTCGTAGAAAAGAGAGACCACAAGCCCCTTAAATACGTTTGACATCTCGCAGTTCTTGATAAGGTTTGCCAGCCTGTTTTTCTGGCAGAGGAACGCCCTCATGTACCCGCTTGCGTCAATCGCCTTGTCAACAGTACCTCCGAACTTGTGGTAGACCACTGACGTAGGTACATAAACCACCTTGTAGCCGTAAAGCCATGCCCTCCATCCAAGGTCCACGTCCTCGAAATATATGAAATAATCGGTATCAAAACCTCCAAGCTGTTCAAATACAGATTTCCGCACCAGGGTGGCACCGCCGCACGCGAAACCCACATATTTTTGAACATTGAACTCCCTGCTGTCTTCCTTTAAAAGTCCTGTGTCCACACCAGCCCCGATTATCGTGATCTCACCGCCCACGTGGTTGATGATATCCCGCCGGTCAAACAACATCATCTTCGACCCGCATATAGCAACGCTGGGGTCACTTTTCATTGGTTTTACAAGTTCTGCCAGCCAGTCTTTTTCGGTCCTTGTATCGTTATTCAAAAATGCGATATACTCACCTTCTGCAACCCACGCCCCTTCATTGTTTCCCCTGGCAAACCCATAATTTTTTTCAAGCTCGAGGATTTTTATCTGCGGGAAATTCTCCCTGACATATTCAACAGAACCGTCCGTAGACGCGTTGTCTACCATTATGACCTCATAATCTGGATAAGTCTGCTCCATTAATGATTCAAAGCATTCTTTTAGGTGCAGTCTCCCATTATAATTTAGCACGACTACCGAAACTTTCGGATACTCTTTTGCGTCCATAATATAATTTCATTGTTTGGTGTTCTTAGCTTTTACCATCTGATTCGGCTAAAACCCAAGCATGGCCTAATCGTTTAGTGTTCTCGGCTTTTAGCCTCACTCTCACATTCGTCCATGCAAAGCTGTTTTCTAAATTCTCCTGTCTCGATTGAAATAGCCACTTTCAAGATGATGGTATACACGAAGAATCCCAGCGCCCAGACAGCAAGAGATATCACTGCCTCAGGGAATGTTGGCCAGTATTCCCAGACCTCACCAAGTGGGGTCGGTATAAACCCTGGGATGACAAGTCCCATACCTTTCTCTATCCATACACCCAGGAACGCAAATATGCAGGCAAGGGTCAGTGTCTTAAAATTCTTCCTGGTCTTCGGATACAGTAATAAGATAAACGCAGTGATATCCAGGATAAGGGACAGCCATGTCCACATCACCAGTTTTGTATTCTCATGAAGACCGACAAACAGATATTCTAGAGAAGCAACGTGTGATGTTGCAGAATACATAATCGTATAGATCTCTGACCCAAACAGAAACAGGTTTACAACCATTGCTATCGCAACGATTTCCGAAAGCTTGAATATCGCCCTGTCCTTTATATCAAAATTGGTATATCTCCTTATCACCTGTGCCACAATAATTATCAGGGCAGGTCCTGCTGTAAAAGCAGATGCCAGGAACCTGGGCGCCATGACAGCCGTATTCCAGAACGGTCTTGCACCAAGACCGCCGTATAGAAAAGCTGTTACGGTATGAATGCTTATTGCCCAGGGTATCGAGAGGAATACTATAGGCAGGAAATATTTCCTGTTCAGCTTTTCCCCGTTAAACGCTTTGTAAAGCACGTATCCAGGAATGATGATGTTCAATATAAGGTATCCATTAAGCACGATGACGTCCCATGTGAGTATCGAACGAGGAAAATTGGGCGTCCCGACAAGAGGCATAAGATGTAAAAACCTGTCCGGACGCCCCAGGTCTGCTACAACGAAGGTGAGGACCATTATAATTGCAGATGCTGCAAGGAGTTCTCCAATGATTGTAATCTCCTTGAAAAGCTTGTAGTTATAGATATACGCTGGTATAACGATCATTACCGCTGCTGCTGCCACACCTACCAGGAACGTAAAATTGGCGATATAAAATCCCCAGGATACCTGGTCACGCATACCTGTCAGTATTAAACCATTCATCCACTGGTAGATATAAGTATATGCACCAAGGAGCATCAGAACCAACAGCGCCCCAATCCATGCATAATACCTCGGGCTCCCTTTTAATGCGAGTTTTACGAAACCTATGACGAAATCTATCAGCTTCATTTTTTTCAAACCTCAGTCCATAAAGTAGAAGAATTTGGGTTCTGTATTAAGTTCTTCTTTCAATCTAAAAACCCTCTTTTTCTCTATAACTTTCCTTATCTCACTATTCGGGTCCAGGAGGTTTCCAAACTTCCTTGCACCGACAGGACACGCTTCCAGGCATGCAGGATAACGCCCACCTTTTTCTCTTGTTCTCTGGATGCAGAACGTGCATTTCTCTACAACCCCTTTCATCCTGGGCCTGTTTCCGAGATAGTGGGTGCTGGTATTGAGTTCATCTGCCGGGAGATGTGGCACTGCCCAGTTGAATCTCCTCGCCCAGTAAGGACAGGCAGAGATGCAGAACCTGCATCCGATGCACCAGTTATAGTCGACAACAATAATCCCGTCAGGCTCTTTCCATGTTGCCTGTACCGGGCAGACTTTGACGCACGGCGGGTTCTCGCACTGCTGGCACTGGACTGGCATGTAGTAATGTCCTTTCTCCGGCACTTCTTTCGGCCTGTAGTAATGCTCGCTTTCTTCCAGGTTCATCGTCCCGTCCTCGAATTCCAGTACCCTTATCCACTGGATTTGCGGGTCGCGCGACTGGTTGTTTTCTTTCATACATGCATAAACACAGCGCCTGCATCCAATGCACTTTTTAATATTCAATGCATATCCAAATAAAACATCCTCTCTTGCAGGGGTTGTCCTGACCGTCACGTCTTTCTTGAATTGCTCCCTGTACCTGCGTTCAAGCCTTTCTACTGCTTCTCTTTTCTCTTCAGGTGTCATCTCCTTGAAATTCCATTGCAGGATCTCATCCACAGTGGTTCCAGGCGGGAATCCTGGAATCGCTATAATGGCAGCGCTTTGTGCCATATTTTTCAGGAAGCGTCTTCTCGTGATTTTGGATTCATCATCTGGCATATCATCTGGCATCAGTCTTCATCTCCTTACTGCAAACAACACTAAACCGAGGAATGTAACAATACCTAAAAACACCAATATCGGCAGCTCGCCTACTGTCGGCGATTTGGCGGGTTCGTCAGGCGGGGCCTCTGGTTCTATGGGTTTGAATGTCGGGTCGTGTGGGTTGTGACATTTTATGCATTGAAAAACATTCTTCCCTCCCTCATCTTCCCATGAACCTGTGCGTTTTCCATGTATCCCGTCTTTCCAGTCGCGGTATATCTGCCCGTGACATTTGCCGCATAGTCTCGATGGATTGTCCCATCCCACCGACTTACCGTTGTAGAGTATAAATGTATCCCTGTCATCTGGATTGTGGCATTGGAGACACCACAGTATCCCTCCCCCATGCTTTAAGTCCACGGTTATATGGGCATCTTTTAGTGTGCGAACCGTGGTATTTGTCTCCATCCTGTCATGACACCGCGAGCATGGGTAATATATTGACTTTTCAGTTCTATAATCGGTCCACTCATCTACCCGATCAATCCAATTGTCGGTTTCCCCATCACCTGTTCCACCAGCTTTTCCATCTATGTTCTCTATGTCCGCACTTGACCTATAGGATCCTGTTGCGAGGTCAGATTTCGCGTATACAATCCCTGAAAATAGAGATAAAAGTATTAAAATGAAGATAAATCCTTTCACAATTCCTGTCTTATCTGTCCTATCTGTCCCTGTTTTGTTTCTCTTGCTGTCCAAGTTATTAGAACCTCCTGGAAATACCAGACTCGACTTTACCAGCTAGAATTAAACCAACATATATTTAAAATTTTTGTGCCGATAGGGGCTGTGCTTGAAGTTGAGATAGTGATATTGCATGGTTTTTAGCAGTTTTTTTAGCAGTTTTTAGCCGAACCTAGGTGATATCCTTCCCGG
>WAQR01000006.1 GCA_015520145.1 Candidatus Hydrothermarchaeota archaeon | reverse complement strand
GACATCGCCTTCTTTATCCCTTATAAAGATATGGAGAAAGTAATAAAAGGATTGGAAGAGACAGATAAAACCGGATTAAAAGTGCCGCACTTTATAGACTTCGGCGTTCCTACGAAAAAACCGAAAGAGCTTTTTGAAGCACCTGAGGAGTAGAGATAGAGGAGTAGAGAGATAAAATGGAGATAGAAGGAATAAACTTCCCGGACGATGCATACTATGAGACATTTGGAAGCTATACCATGGTTCAGATGGAGGATGGAAAGGGAAGGATACTGATAACGGAGTTTGCCCTGAAACTCATGACAGATGTGGTTTATATAGAACTTCCGTTTGAAGGGGACGAGATAACTCAGGGAGAGGCTTTTGGGATGATGGAAACCGTGAAAGCGACTGGAGAGACTATCGCGCCTATAAGCGGGAAGGTCATAGAGATAAACGAAGACGCAATAGGAGATCCAAATGTCCTAAAAGAACCTGGCAAAAACTGGCTGGTCGTTGTTGAACCAACCAATCTCGATGAGGAACTCAAAGACCTTGCAACAGGAGAAAAGGTAAAAGAGTACTACACAAAAGAGATAAATAAAGCAAAAGAAGAGGGGACGCTGAAATAGGGATATGAAGAACATACACCAGTAACTGCCATGTATTTCCTGTCCATCCTGTCAGTCTTCTGTCCTGGCACATCCTTTAAATACAAACAAATACAAAATGAATTAGTGTCCAAGCAAGGTCATTTAGATCAGTTTAGATCATTTAAGTGAGTCATGATGATACCCTATTTCGAGATAAATCTCTTAAAAATACTGTTTGCCGTTCTAATCCTCTTCTATGCCTCCATCCTGGACTGGAAGTACCGGGAGATAGATGACAGGTCATGGATTTCGATGGTCGGGCTTGGGATTATCTTTACAGGATACGATTATATCAGGTTCAACCAGTTTTTCATAATCAAGATATTTGCAATCTCATTTCTGATATCGCTGGTGCTTGCGTTCGCGCTCTATTATACAGGGCTTATGGGAGGCGGGGACGGGAAGATATTGATGGGGATAGGTGCAATGTTTCCATTTTATCCCTATACAGATGTATTTACCATACTCCCTCTGTTTGTGTTAAGTGTCTTTGCAAACGCGATATTCCTATCGGCTGCAATGCCTGTGATATTCTTTATTTCCAACTTAAGAAGGTTAAAGGAGATTGGGTCTTTAAAGGAATTTTTTATAATGTTCCTGGGCTACAAGAAAAAGGCCGCATCTATTAACGACTATGAGGTCATAATCGGAGATGGCAGGGATTTTAAGATATTTTTGAATGCAAAGGATATAGAACTTGGTAAAAAAGGGGACTGTGATAAAGAAGTCTGGGTAACTCCTGCACTGCCTTTTGTAATCCCGATAATGATAGGGTTTTTGATATCCATCGTATACGGCGATATATTGAGCTATCTGGTTTGGAGGCTTTTTTAATGGAACTACATGCCTTTCTTAAAAATAATAAAGCTGTGCACACTGTAATCTCTGCCATACTAATATTTGCAATTATTGCAGTCACTGTGTTTGCCACATATTTCTGGGGTGTGCCGAGAATAGATAAGACAAAAGATATCGCATATATCGAATCCATGAAGGCAAATATGCGCTCGGTTGATAACGCTATTAGAACAGTTTCTCACGAGGGAAATGGTTCGAAAAGGATAATATTGATACACATAACCAAAGGCAGGTTTTTGACATCAGATTTAAACGATACCATTGTATATGAAATAGAGACCCCTGCAAAGGTTGTTGAACCGGGTATAGAGGTCTATGAGGGCAGGCTCTTAATAACGGCAGAGATGTCACCTAGAAGCCAGTATCTGACAAGACTGACGCTGAATTATACAGATATCGATATTCGCGGCGGGAACTACTCCGTGGGTAAAGGCTACTACAACATATCTATTGAAAACCTTGGAGTTACTGGAACAAAACCTGTTGTTGACGTGGTATTATGACGACGGTTACTTTTCTGATTACTGTTCTCGTAGGTCTTGCAATAGTGTCATCGAGTTACATATTCTTCTCAGCCATGAGCGATTCTATGGCAGACGCGTCATCTATTGAGAATCTGAGGGAAGTAACAGCATACACATCATCATCCATAGTTTCTCTCTATGAGCAGGCAAAAAAAGGCTCGTTTATATCGACTACTGTACCTGTGGTAAATATGAGTTTGAATATTCCAAAAAGGATCCTGGGACAGTATTATACGATTACAGTCGAAAATGATACCGTGACCGCTGTTACGGATGATGGGAACAGCGCATCTTCAAAACTGCCGTACAGCGTCAACAGTACCGGGGAGATAGACAGCAAATCTTCCACACACGTCATACTCATCTACAGGACAGCCAGATCGTCATATAACATCAGTCTACAGTCCTACTGACCTGCTGAAAACTGACCTGCTGAAAAGAAGGGTTTGAAAAGAAAGGTCTAAAAAGGAAGGTTTATATGGACAGATTACAGATTACTTAATAAATTACTTAATAAAAGACAGAGGTTTTGGAAAATGGCAGAGGTTCGAGCACATGTTTATATCTCCGGCAGGGTTCAGGGTGTATTTTTCAGGGCATTTACAGCAGAGAGGGCAAAAGAGCTTGGTCTAACAGGATGGGTCAAAAATCTCCCTGATGGCAGGGTTGAAGCGATATTCGAGGGCGAGGAAGACAAGATCAAGGAAATGATTGCAAGGTGTCGGGAAGGGCCGCCACACTCGATAGTCAGGGATGTAGATGTCAGGTTTGAGAAACCGACAGGGGAATATCAGTCATTTGTTGTAAGTTACTGAGGTTTGATATAATATATAATTAATGTGATGCGATATCACAAATCAGAGATAGGTCCTAGCTTTTTAGCCTTCTTTAGTGAATCAATAGACCCGGACTTAATGTACATCTCTTTGGCCTTCTTTACATCTCCTCTCTTATGATAGACATCTCCCAGAAGGCCGTATAAATACTCATTTCCAAAATATCCCCGGGATATTGCAAATTCCAGCATTTCAGTAGCCTGTACAAATCTCCCTGTCTGGATTAGAAGTTCTGAATCCGTGGCCAGCCGCATACTCTCTTTATACATGCTCTTGAATATCTTCATCTCGTCTCGACTGGCTTTTTGGGTTATAAGGTCTGATATCTCCTTTGCATTTAGTTTTTTGAAATCCGGGTCCAGCCGTTTGAGTATCTTTTCCTGTTCTTTTATTGAAATCATAATCCCTCCTTATTTATTTTTCAACTCTTTTAAAACAACCTCTCTCATCAAATCCACCGGCGCATCGATTCCAAGCCATATCCGTTCTGACTCCGCACCCTGGTTGACGAACATATCGATCCCGCCGACTATCGTCTTGACACCTGCCTTTTTTGCCTCTTTTAACAGCCTGGTCTCAAGCGGCGTATATACAATGTCCATCACCATAAGGTCTTCGTGCATCAAATCGGCAGTGACCAGGGTCTCGTCAACTTTCGGATGCATCCCTACAGGGGTAGCATGTATCAGCAAATCAGCATTTTCGACCTCTTGTCTCTTTGTCCTGTCGTCCATCTTCTTCCAGGTAACGTTTGCAGAAGTGCCGTCTTTTATATCTTTTACAAGTTTTTTTAGCTCATCTTCAGCGATACCAAGGATGGTCAGCGATTCGATTCTGCCTTCAATGGCGAGTGTCACCCCAATCGCCCTTGCCGCCCCACCTGAACCGAGTATCAATACCCGCTTACCCGTCGGGTCTGCTCCTTTGTCAACAAGCGCCCTCAGTGCGCCCATACCGTCGGTATTGTATCCGATAAGCTTCTCACCCATCTTTATGGTATTTACAGCACCGATTATCCTCGCCTCATCTGAAAGTCCGTCAAGATATCTTATGACCGCCACCTTGTGCGGGATTGTGACATTTACCCCGCCAATATTCAATGCCCTAAATCCTTTTACTGCATCACCCAGCCTGGTGGGTTCTATTCTAAATGCTACATACCTGCAATTAAGCCCCATGTTCTCAAAAACTGCGTTATGCATTGCGGGTGAAAGAGAATGCTCTATCGGGTCACCGATAACACAGAATATCTTTGTCTTTGCATCTATCATCTTTTTACCTCGAATAGCTCAAAATTCCTCTTAAGTTCACTTACAGAAAGCTGCCCTGGTGCGGTTTCCCTGGTAACATATCCATAGGCTATCGAAGAACCAAAGATCGGTGCAGCAATCCTTGATATCTTGCCGTACACACCCATTGCAATCGTGCATACCTCGCCGAGTTTTGTTCCGTCTATCGTTGCCAGGAGGAGGGTTAAAACATCTTCTCTGGAATTTGCATTTACTGCAACCTTTGCTATATCTGCACCAGCTTTAAATTCCTCTTTTATAATATTCATTATCTCCTGATAGTCAGGTGTGCTCTCGAAGTTGTGGTATGAGACAATGACCCTGGTACCTTCTTCCCTGGCTTTTTTTATCACTTCGTCACGTCTCCCGGCACTGAACTCGATGTCAACAATATCTGCATCAGATAGACATTCCAGGAGGATATCTATCCGTTCCTCTTCTGTTCCTGCAAACGCCCCACCTTCGGTATCTTTTCTGTTCGTCAGGATGACAGGCTGTTTTGTTATGGATTTTATTATCTTCAGCAGGCTTTCCACCCTCTGAGGGGAAGGGTCTTTCAGTCCGTCCGCACGTATCTCTATTAGATCTGCCTCTTTTGCGGTTCTAATCGCCTTTAATATATCGTTCTCATTATCTTCCAGGACAGCGGCACAGATTGCAGGCATTCCACCACCCACCTTACCTCTCTATGATGGTCTCGTCTATTTCCATACCAAAATGTCTGGCCATCTGTGGGGCATATATCATTATCTCATCTCCTACTTTCAATCTTGCTATAGAGACAGGTTTACCGTCTGCCCCTATAAGTGTAATTGTCTCGGCATTTTGTAAAAGTGTTTTGTAAATATTGCCCTCACTCTCCACTTCTACCAGAATCATCGGCCTTTTTTCTATTTTGACCCTCCCGACTATGACAGGACGGGAGTTTCCTTTCGCATCGACTGCAATGACCTCGTCCCCTGCCTTTAATTCGCTAAGATACCTTGTCTTCCCGTCAGGTGCCATGATGTATGCATGGACTGCCCCTGCATTTACCCTAAACGGTCTTGACGCCACGTATTCGGTCTCAAGCGTCTCGGAGTGAACAAGGAACAGCCCGTTTGATTGTGAACCGACAAGCATACCTTCACCGATATTCAGGATGGATGCGGTATCTACACAGACCCTGTCTCCCATACCGACCTGTTTTAATTTCGTAACTTTTGCAGGTTTTAATTCGGTCTTCTCTGATATTTTGCCTGTGAGCCTGGATACCTTTTTGATGTCACTGATATCATCTGTCTGTAGAAGCACTCCGTCAACCCCGACTTCAAGGGTCTCAAATGCAAGTTTTGCCTCGCCTGCATCTCTAACACCTGCGATTACCCTGACATCTTCCCCTTGTAGTTCTGCGATGAGGTTCTCCATTGGGATGACTGTCCAGTCCTTACCTACCACGACAATATAGTCTGCCGCCTTTGCCTCAAGGGCAGCCAATCTTTCGTGATTTTTGCTTCTTATTTCGATATATCCGCAGGTCTTTATTCCTTTTCTTTTTAGCTCTTTTATTTTTATAATATCAGATGCGCCTTCTATGCTTGGCGGGATCTCGGCTGCCTGGCCTTCCCCACCTTTACCTACCATGATGATATCTGCCAGACCTTTGCCTGTGCTAACTGTCTCACTCCAGTCTGCAATGATATCGATGTCTCCAAGTTTTGAGACCATCCCGATATCCTCTTCTTTTATATAAACTCCTCGTGCACCGGATTCCAGTGCAGTGGTGGCAAATAATTTCCGGTCGCCCTGAGAGCTACCGGAAGTACAATCTACCCAGAAAAATTTCATTTTTCAACCCTTCTAATTCCAATATCGATATGTCTAATATATTTCGACTCCAGGTTTAATGACAATACCTTTTGAGGTTATTTCCAGGGGGTACCTCTTTAAACTGTGTTCTGTTCCTCTCATCTTCATGACTGCAATACTTCTTATAAATTCATTATTCTTTTCCTGCATGTCCATGACCACAGACCCCTGTACAATGTACTCTGCCATCGAATACTTGCTTTCGATATCCTGTATAATCTTCTTTGTTGTCAGGATGGTGGTGCAGTCTATTTCTAAAAGAAGTGCGTTTAATTTATGGAGCCCGTCTAAAAATGCCTCTTCGCTCAGTTTCAGCCCGAGGGCAGGGAGCGAGTCGAGTGCAAGTCTTTTGGCATTTATTATCTTTGAAATCGAGTACACCCGGTACATAAGCTGTTCGATCTTAAATGGCTCTGGCTCGACATACTCCTCTTTTGATGGAACACCGCTTTTTGGGGTGGCGGCATCTATTATTGCGATCATCTTTTCTTCTTCCAGAGCCTTTATATCCATGCCAAAATCAAGCATGTTCCTCCTGATGTCTTCCGGCCTCTCTTCTGTTGCCACATATATCCCCGGTTCTCCGTAATTTTTCGCGCCGTTGTATATGTACTGCCATGAGAATATGGATTTCCCTGTACCCGGTCCTCCAGATAAAAGCACTGTATTGTTTCTCGGTATACCCCCACCTAAAAGGTCGTCAAATCCAGAGATTCCTGTAGGAACTTTCTCTATAATGGTCTCGCCTCCTTTACGTCCTAATCTGCTGTAATATAAGCTATAATATAATAGATAGATCTACTAAATAAATAGATCAGTCCATCAATCCAGCTCTTTTATGGCCTCGTCGACTTCATATCCGTCGTGGACAATCCTTGCCATTGCCCTTACCATTTTAATTGGATCTTCTGCTTGAAAAACGTTTCTACCGATAGAGGTGCCCATCCCACCCGCGTCTATGGCATCCCTTATCATCTGGAGGACATCTTTTGCTGTGTCCATTTTTGGACCGCCTGCAATGACAACAGGTACAGGACAGCCTTTTGTCACTTCTTTAAAAGAGTCAGGATCGCCTGTATAGTTGGTTTTTATGATGTCTGCACCGAGTTCCGCACCTACCCTTGCAGCATGTTTTACCACCTCAACGTTGTGTTCACCGCCTTTCTCGTCCACCTTTTTGCCCCGGGGGTACATCATTGCCAGCAGTGGCATCCCCCATTCCATGCATTCCTGCGAGACGTTCCCCAGTATCTCAAGCATGTCTGCCTCGTTCTCTGCGCCGACATTTATATGCACAGATACTACATCTGCCCCGAGTTTTATCGCTTCTTCAACAGATGCGACGAGTACCTTGTTGTTCGGGTCAGGGCCAAGGCTTGTGCTGCCGGAAAGATGCATGATGAGTCCGATATCTTTGCCATATCCCCGGTGTCCGACACGGATAATCCCTTTGTGGAGCAAAACCGCGTTTGCACCGCCTTCTGCAACCATGTTTACAATCTTCGGCATGTCAGTAAGCCCGCGGATAGGACCTGAGGAGACGCCGTGGTCCATTGGCACGATGATCATCTTGCCGGTCTTCCTGTTTTTGATTCTCTCCATTCTGACATTTTTACCTGTGTAGGTCATTTTAGACACTCCAATCTCGGCTTTAAGACGAATGTTGTTGGTACGGCACAAAGTAGCACCCAGAGGTATATAAAAGTTGTGGTTTTTCCTTCAGTTATCCAAAAAAATTAAATAATATGAGATACATAAAATAACAAATAAGGGAAAAGATATCAAAAATATCTTGACCAATGGTGAGGAGGTGAGACAAATGCCATGGGACCCTTTTGAAGAATTGAGGGAATTTGAAAAACGGATGAACAGACTTTTCAGGGAGTTTTTTGAAAGAGGGATGACTGCTTTACCTGGTGGGAGATCGGATCTCATACCATATAGAAGGGGATTGGGTATGGAACTGGGTATAAGAGAACCATATACTGATATCCAGGAGACTGACAAAGAGATAATACTGACTGCCGAGATGCCTGGAATCAAAAAGAGTGATATCAAAATCAATACCACTGAAGATTCTATCGAAATAAGTGCTGAAACAAGGAGAGAAGAAAAAGAAGAAAAGAAAGGATTTGTAAGAAGAGAGAGGGGTTACAGCGGTTATTACAGACGCTATACACTGCCGTCCAAGGTCGATCCAGACAAGGCACGGGCAACGTATAACAACGGCGTGCTGGAGATAAGGCTCCCGAAAACAGAGATAAAAAAAGGTAGAAATATAAAAGTCGAATAAAGTCGAATAAGCCTGGAAAAAGCCTGGAAAGAGAGGATAAAGAGAAATAAAAAAGAGGCATCTACGAGTCTTTTAGTCTGACCGGTTTTATGACCGTACATCGAGCAGAACCTCTTAAAGTGAATTCACTGATATCCGTGCCTCTAATTTCTCTCGGTCCTTCTTTAGGTTGCCACTTTTGAAATTCTGCATATATCCGTGACCCGTATAATTTTGCTCCATGACGCGATAAAGTTACCATTTTTTACCCTCATATTTTATGGACACGACTTCGTATTGGATGTGTAATAGTACAGCAGACTTCCCCTTTAAATGTAGTCGACTTTCCTCGATGGGCACCGGTCCTGCTTATTAAATTAAATGATTGATACTCACCAATAAACTGTACAACTATTCTATCTCCTCTAATTGAATCATTTTTGTTAGTGAGTGCGCCTTTGCAGTCAATCAAGAATATCTATCTCTCCTTCTCTCTCCAATTCTTCAATGATCTTCATAACCATCTGAAATTCTATGCCAAGGCGATGTGAAATTTCATCAGGATATATTTCTTCCTTAAATTCACTTAGAAATTTTTTAATACGAGATCTCGCTTCGTCGTATGAAATTTCTTCTATCACTACAGTATGTGGAGTGATCTCTCTGGTCAATCTTTTCTGGGATTTTTCGAGTTCAGATAACCTTTTCTGGAGGTCTCTTATATTGTTCCTTAGGGATTCGTGTTCCATTCGTAATTCTAAATTTCGTAATTCTAATATGGATATGTTAGGAGGAACCATTGTCTTTGTCATAATAGGGGAAGATGTTCCAGGATTAATAATCGGATCTGGAAGTGTTTCAGGACCACCTGTAATCCATGTTTGGACATCAACAGGAGATTTTCTCATCTTTGGCATTCCAGTATATTCAACAGTTTGCATTACTGACCCTCCATAGATTTGATCATGTTTTTTATTCTTTCTTCTAAGCCTTCCTGGAAGTTTAACAACTCATCCTTTGAAGGTGATCGATATAACAAATAAATATAATATCTTGAATGAGGACTTGCCAATTTTGGTTCAATAACCATATTGAACCAATTGTAACTGGAGGGATCCTTATCTTTAGGAGTTATTTTAATTG
>WAQR01000005.1 GCA_015520145.1 Candidatus Hydrothermarchaeota archaeon | reverse complement strand
GCTGGTACCACAACATGACCGGTCTTTCCAGCGGTGTCTACACCTACCTGGTCTGGGCCAACGACTCTGCGGGCAACATGAACTCAAGCGAAATCCGTTCCGTAACGGTCAACGTTTCAGTTTCTGACAGCACACCGCCTGCTATTGCCTTTGTATCCCCCACACCTGCCAGCGGTTCTGTGGTCACTGCGGATTACGTTTACGTCAACATCACTTCCAGCGAGGATTTAAACACCGCCCTGCTTGAATGGAACGGTACCAACTACACCATGGGCGGTTCAGGCACCAGCTGGTACCACAACATGACCGGTCTTTCCAGCGGTGTCTACACCTACCTGGTCTGGGCCAACGACTCTGCGGGCAACATGAACTCAAGCGAGGTCAGGATGGTGTCGGTCAACGCAACGGAATCCGGCACCATCACCAACACCACAACGGCTCCTGCCAACGTCTCGTTGGTAATAATAAACACAAGTGATGTGGTAATCAGTGTCCTAGTCACCAGCAACACCACGGTAGGGGTTTCGGTACATGTCACTTCCTCCAGCGGTACCTTCGGGATAGCCGCTATCAACTCTTCCACCTCGGATGCCGATGCCGGAGTCAAATACCTCAACCTTACCAACACTACAAGTCTTGAAAACGTCTCACAGATCAGGATTGAGCTCCATTACACCGATGCCGAGGTCTCCGGCCTGGACGAGTCCACCCTGGCCCTGTACTACTGGAACGGCTCCAGGTGGCTCAACATCATGGACTACGTCGGCCGGACCATCCCTGGCGGTCCCACCGTCTTCGAGGCCGGCCGTAACGCATCCGGCAACTACGTCTACACCGTGGTGGACCACTTCAGCTACTATGGCCTCGGCGGCGACAGAACAGCACCAGCGGTACCGGGTACTTCTGGCACCTCCTCCGGTTGGGTTGCCCACGGCATCTCCATATCGGGCATCACCGTGCCTGATACCATCTCCGCAGGCACCACCGTGAAGCTCCTGGTGACCCTTACAAGCAACGTCTTCGAGACCGGGGCGGTCTTGAGGCTCCTGGACCTGCCCGAGGGCTGGACGGCCTCGGAGGCCCAGACCGGCAACCTCAACCCGGGCACCAACCAGAGGGAAATCGAGGTCACCATACCAGGAGACGCCTCCGGCGAGTACACCCTCACCCTGGAGGCCGTGGCTAAGGACTTCGTAGGATCTGTCCGGGAGACCGTCACCCTGGTTGTAGACAGGGCAGCAGAAAAGCCGGCACTCGCCACCGAACCGCCCAAGTCCACCGAGGCACCGCCCCAGACCAGTGCCTTGGGCCCCACGGAAGCACCACCGGTGAAACCTGAGGCCACTCTTAAGCCTGAAACCCAGACACCTCCGACACCACCTCCGACACCTGCCGCCGGCAGGGAGAAGGGCGGCATCTGCGGCCCGACGATAGTCATACTGTTAGCGATGCTGGTGCTGGTATTCAGGAGATTCAAGGTGCCGGGTTCTGGCAGATAAGCGCAGTGTTTTGCCGACATGAAAAAGAGGACGAAAAAATCATCGAAAATTCTTATTAACGAGAAGTATCCATTTTATTTATAAGTGATCAACAGTAAATCTTGACCCTGACGAAATTATAGGAATCGCCAGGGCTGCTATCAGGAGGGAGAGTTTAAAGAGAGAACTGGGTGAGAGAATCCTTTCTAAAATTGACCTCGATAAAGATGAAGCTAGTGGATACAAATATCCTGATTTCTGCCCACATCAATAATGAGTCCAATAAAAAACCCATTACAAGATACTGAAGTATGTCAAACACACCTTGAAACCAGACACCCTCTTTCAACACCGATACTCTCAGCGACCGGCTGGCACTTGGCAGTCAGCATGTAAATCAGCCTGCCTTTTAGCCTGTCATCAAATTCCGAAATGGTCTCATAGTAGCCCATCCCCTTGGCTATTATCAGATATCTGTTATCCCAGAACATATCGAGAAACTCCTCAGATACCTCGTCAAGAGACAGGCCGACATACGCACCCCCTGGAACAGCTGGGAACTCAAATCCCATCCTTTCCAAGTCCTCCAGAGTCGCATCGTCAATAATCGGCTCAGATTTCGGTGCGACAGTAATATCCTTTCCCATCAATGCAAGTTTCTGGCATACGAATCTATCGAATACGACCTCCCCACAGTTATCAGTGAGATACAAGATCCTGTCGTATCTATCTAGGGTATCTTTAATCATGTCCAGGTCCATTACAATACTGTCTCTAAGATTCCTCTCAAACTCTTCTCCAAACCTGTTTCCATACTCATGTCCCTTAACCCCGTATTCCATGAAATTCGATGTTGCAGCTATCTTTATTAAACTCTCGATTTTGTCCCTGCTCTCTTCATAGAACCGCTCGGCTATCACAAGATTTTGTAATGCCAGCTTATTGCTGATATCCTTTAGTGTCCTGTATGGGTCTTTCTTTCCACTCCTCTCCTTGATTATCCTCTCCCTCTTTGTCCCGAGTTCTGCCGGTACGGTATCTGGCTTGAGGTCGTTCCCGATCATGGTAAGTACCTCTTTGAGGGTATTTATCTTCACCTCGTCTTCATCCAGTACCATGTCGCACTCGAACTTCGCCCTTTCTAAAAGGCACGGGATACATTCCGGTCGAATCTTCATCAACCCAATCGTTTATATATAAAAGTATATAAAATTATAGCCTGGAAGCTAACCCAGGAAGCTAATAGTCAAAGAATGGTCCTGGAGCAGGGAAAAGAAAATGAAAATAGGGATAATTGGCGCATCCGGGTATACCGGCGGTGAACTTTTAAGGATACTGGCAAAACACAACGCCTGCGAGATTGTATGTGCGACCTCCAGGAGATATGAGGGTAAAGAGATATCCCGCGTTCACCCAAATCTAAAGGGCATCCTGGACATGGAATTCTCGAATCTCTCACCAGAAGAGGTTGCCTTGAGATCTGATTTTGTCTTCACAGCAACACCTCACGGCGTCTCAATGAAGGCTGTCCCCAAGATTTTAGAAGAAGACACAAAGGTAGTTGATTTAAGCGGCGATTTCAGGTTCTCTGATACCTCGAGATATGAAAAGTATTACGGATTGAAACACGAGCATCCAGAGATCAGTGCAATCTACGGCCTGCCAGAACTTTACAAGACAGATATTAAAAACGCAAATCTTGTTGCAAACCCCGGCTGCTACCCGACAACCGCAATCCTGGGTCTTGCACCTGCATTGAACGCCGGCCTGATAGACCCTGCCAGGATAGTGGTAGATTCAAAGAGTGGCATCTCAGGTGCGGGCGCGTCCCCGAGTCTTACAAACCACTTCTGCATGGCACATGACAGCGTTATGCCATACAGGGTCATTGCCCACAGACATCTCCCTGAAATCGAGCAGGGATTGAGGCAATTTGATAGGGATGTCAGGATATCATTTGTACCGCACATAGTACCTGTAATCAGGGGCATGGTGACCACAATCCACACGTTTCTCAAAAAAGATGTAACAGGCCAGGATGTCCGGCAGATATATTCTGATTTCTACAGGCGCAAACCGTTTGTCCGCATATGGGCAGAAGGCGAGATCCCGAGGATGAGTGCGTCAAGGGGCACAAATTATCTTGACATAGGATGTTTTGAAATAGACGAGGAAAGGAACAGGCTTGTGATAGTCGCTGTGCACGACAATCTCGTAAAAGGCGCGTCCGGCCAGGCAGTTCAGAATATGAATATCATGGCAGGATTTGATGAGACAAAAGGGCTTAAAGACATCGGCCTGCACCCATAAAAAAGTAAAAAAATAAAAAAACATTAGGGAAAGTGGACAATATGACGAAAGTAAAGGATATCATGATAAAGGAAGTAATAACGTTTTCACCTGATGATTCCGTATATGATGCTGCAAGGATACTGAGAGAGAAGAAGATAAGCGGCGCTCCAGTAGTTAAGGATGACAGGGTTGTAGGGATTGTAAGCGAAACTGATTTGATGAAACTGATCCAAAGCCATGACATAGACATAAATACCATCCTCCCAAGCCCGTTCGACGTCATAGAACTCCCCTTGAGAATGAAACTTGGGCTTGACAAAATTTCTGATACCATGAAAAAGGTGGCATCTGCAAAAGTCAAAGATATAATGACAAAAGGGGTGATCTATATTTCCAAAGATGAGGATATCTCAAGGGCAGCGAGGATAATGGCGCAAAGTGATATAAACAGGCTCCCAGTCGTGGACAACAATAGGCTTGTGGGGATTATCACAAGAGGAGATATTATAAGTTCTATCTAGCCGCAGGGATAGACAAAACTTATAAAATTCCCTAAATACCTAAATGCACCTGTAAATTCGTAAATTCACCGGTACGACTTCTGCTTCTTTGACCTGGCACCTTTGCCGCCATATTTCTTTGTCTCTTTGCGCCTGTGGTCGCCTTTTATAATCGTCTTGTCATATTCCATGAATATCTCTTTAAGTTTCATGTCTCCACTAAACTCTACAAGGCCCCGCCCTATAGCAGTCCTTACAGCATCTGCCTGTCCCATTATACCCCCGCCTCTCACTGTGGCATCTATATCCACTTTACCTGCCAGATCTCCTGCCAGTGTCAGCGGCTCTATCATCTTCATTCGTGCCATCTCAGGTTCTATTATTTCTATAGGTTTCTTATTTATCCTTATTCTGCCTTTACCTTCTCTGATTGTTGCACTTGCGATTGCCGTCTTTCTCTTTCCAGATGTTTTAATAACCTTTATCTAAATCACCTCAAATCTAAATCACCTCAAACTTCAGCTTTAGAGGAGTCTGCTTATTTCTCTTAATTTGATATATTTTGGAATCTTGAGTTTACTGACATCTGCGTTATCGAGTGTCACAAATTTACTTTCCTTGAACTCATCTGGCAGGCCTGCAAAGACCTTCAACCTTTTAAACGCCTCTTTTCCCATCGCCTTTTTATAAGGGAGCATCCCTCTCACAGCCCGCCGGATTATCCCTTCCGGAGTCCTGGGAAAGAATGGGCCATGTCTTGCAGGGTTTACTATGCTGCTCCTTTCTCTCCTTTTTTTGTATTTATTTAGTATAGATTCCCTGTTCCCGGTTATTATACTCTTCTCTGCATTAACGATTACAACCGATTCCCCGCGCGTTAGTTCTTTTGCTACAGCAGATGCCATTCTTCCGACAATTAGATTGGTTGCATCTATTACTTTCACGATATCTACTCCATGATCTTTACATTGGTTCCTTTTGGGACTGTTTCCATTAGGTCACTAAAAGTTATGCATTTTCCACCAGGTGAGATTATCTTTTCCCTGGCGGTCTTTGAGAAACTGAGCGCTGCTACAGTTAGTGGATGGTCAATCACCCCTGAACCAAGCACCTTTCCAGGTACTGCAACTATATCATTCTCTTTTGTGTGTCGTGATATCCTGCTTAAGTTAACTTTTGCTCTTATTCTTGAAGGCCTGGAAAGCCTGACTGCAATGTCCCGCCAGATAGGGGCATCTTCTTTATATGTCATCCTGATGAGTTCTTCGATTATTCCTGTCAATACCGGGTTTGTTGATCTACTCTTTTTCATTTCTATTCCTCAACTATTCCTCAATATTCTTCAAAGCCTGCCGCTGCCAGCCTGCCACGAGCCACGGCTTTGCCTGATGACGTGTAAGAAAATTCTTATCAAGGATAATATTTTTAAAAACATATTTAAAAACATATGTGTCTGACATGTCTAATGTCTAACTATATCTAACTATATCTAACCCAGATACGCCACAGATACTCAGCATACTCAGCCATCCTGTACATATCTAAATCCCTGTTCGATTGACATCTGGGCATTTGCAAGTTCTCTGCCAAGATATGCGGCATGGCTTAACTGTGTAACCCAGCCGTTTTCTATAATCGTCTGGTATATGCTCCTGGCATCCTTACCCTCGATGACCCGCTGGCATTTGTTATCATAAGAATAATGTTCCACCACAATAATACCTTTTTCCTGCTGTGGTGTGATGACAAAATAGCCGGCACTGTCCATCTCAGTCTTTGCAGGTGCTTTTGCTTTGATGAGAGGTGGAATCGAGTTCTGTACAGGCGTTGTCCATCCTTCTCTACATTCGCTGCAACTGTTTGCCAGCCCTACCTTATTTGAAAGCTCCTCCACTTTCTCAATTATCCGCTCCACATCTTCACATCCAATCATATCCACTACCTGGACGTGTTTTCGGAAGACATCGACCTCGTCACGGGTAATGTTACGCAGGACCGGCCGTTTACCAGGAGAACCGATTACCCTCATGTCTTTATCAACACCGTTTTTAGATAGGGCAAGGAACGTCTTACCAGTATAATGTCCTTCCGGCTCTTTCCCGACCACGAGCAGGACACGAATCATGGGATTTTTTACCATGTTTTTGATGACATTTTCAATACCAAGGTTCTCTGTCTCGGTTTTACCTACCATACAGAGTTTTTCTGGCCTGCGGTCTGCCAATATCCCGGCAAGTTCAGCACTCGCCAGAGTCGATACTGCAACAAGACAGGCCGTCCCGTCACAGGACGTAGAGGATCCTGCAACTACAGGAGGCGATTTATAGGGTTTATAGGGTTCATATCGAATTTTTTCAACCTGGTCAATCTTGGCCATAATATCTCTTTCTCCTTGTATGGCAATTTGTATGATAATTTCATATAGAGTCCTTGATTAACTTCATTTTTGAATTTTTAGATAACATGTCTCCAAGTAAGTTGCTCCACTCGTGTGTATTCTTCCAGTAATGTGTATCCTAATAAGGATGCTAATAAGGATGTCATGATTATAGAATTGATGGCCTGATATTAATATGTTTTGAAGATAGGGGGATTAATAATTCTAAGAGAGAGGGGTTTTTCAAAATCCTCTAAAGAACGTTCATTGAGGAGGCACTAGCATCAGATTTATATACTCTTTAATATCATTATCCACCAGTATCCACACTATACACTATTACATATACACTTACACATACACTGCACTACCAGGTTTTGGTGATAGAGATGATAAAAAAAGCGAAAAAAGAACTGAAATTAAAAGAGCTGGAAGAGGCAGTCCAGCAGTCATGGAAAGAAAACAAAACTTACGAAAAGACAAAGTCCAGGACTAAAGACATGCCCAAATATTACTTCCTAGACGGCCCGCCGTATGCAAGCGGTGCGATTCATCTCGGCACTGCATGGAACAAGATACTAAAAGATGCGATAGTCCGCTATCTTGTAATGAAGGGTTTAAACGTCAGGCGTCAGGCGGGCTGGGACTGTCACGGCCTCCCCATAGAAGTGATGGTCGAAGGCAAGCTTGGAATAAAAAACAAAAAAGAGATAGAAGAGAGAGGGGTTGACATATTCATCGAAGAATGCAAGAAATGGGCATATGAGCACATCGACATAATGACAGGCCAGTTCGAACGCCTCGGCGTGTGGATGGACTGGGACGCCCCTTACATGACACTAAAAGACGAATATATCGAGGCCGCCTGGTGGACAATCAAAAAGGCACACGAAAAAGGTCTCATCACAAAGGACCTGCGGGTCGTAACATGGTGCCCCAGGTGCGAGACCGCCCTTGCCGATGCAGAACTGGAATACAAAGAGAGGGCAGACCCATCAATCTATGTAAAATTCCCGGTGCAGGACAGGGAAAACGAATACATTCTAATCTGGACGACCACACCCTGGACACTTATAGCAAACCTGGCAGTCATGGTCCACCCTGACTTCGAGTACGTCAGGGCAAAGACTGACGAAGGGGTTTTAATCATAGCAAAAGAACTGGCACCCCTCCTAAAAGAACATCTCGGTCTCGAATACGAGGTCATCCAGACCATCACAGGGGCTGAACTGGAAGGCCTGAAATACGAGAACCCATTAAAAGACAATATCAAAATACAGCCAGGCAGAAATGCCTATTCAGTCATCCTTGCCGACTTTGTAAGCCTCGAAGAAGGGACTGGATGTGTGCACTGCGCCCCTGGACATGGACCGGAAGACTTCATGGCCTGCATCCCATACGGCATAGAACCTATATGTCCTGTAGACGGGCAGGGCAAATTCACAAACGAGGCAGGGAAATACCAGGGTCTGACCACAAAAAAAGACGACAGCGTAATAAACAACGACCTGACACAAAAGGGTGCAATGCTGAAATCAGGCACCATCTCACACAGATACGGGCACTGCTGGAGATGCAAGACCCCGAT
>WAQR01000004.1 GCA_015520145.1 Candidatus Hydrothermarchaeota archaeon | reverse complement strand
TCCACCGAGTTATCAGGGTACATCAGTTCGAAGAACTCACCATTCCATTTAATTTCAGGACTTTAGGACTTGACGAATCTTTTAAGAAAATTGAGTCAGGGCTATCAGGTATCAGTGAAGAGGAAACTGGGCTTCTAAAAGAACTAAAAGTGATATCAGATAGAGAGACTGAGGATCTTCTGGTCTTTAGGGAGATTGTCAGTATCGCAGGATATGTTGATGAAGCAAATGTGAACTTTGGAAAAACAGATCGGACATTTCTTATCTCTGGCTGGGTACCTGTATGTGATGTTGACGAGGCCGTTGATGTTATAGAAAAAGCAGCAGATGGATACAGTAGCGTATCGGTTGAGAGCCCAGGGGAAGGAGAAACCCCTCCAACATTACTTTCAAATCCGTCTTTTGCCAAGCCACTGGAACTTATCACAAGCACATACGGACCACCAAACTATACTGAAATCGATCCGACAAAATTTATAACTCTGACATTCCCAATCATCTTTGGTTTTATGTTCGGTGACTTTGGACAGGGGATTATATTGATCTTACTCGGATATCTTTTAGGGTTTAAACTAAATTTAATCGCTCCACTAAAAAAAGGTGGGAGGATAATTATGCTCTGTGGAATCGCTGCCACAATTGTTGGACTGCTCTATGGGAACATGTTTGGCCTGGAGGGGGAGGATATGAAACGGTATCTCGGGTTTGAACTGCACCCTATATTATTCAATCCGTTTGTCGACATTCAGGTGGCAATAAACTTTTCAATGTATATGGGCCTGATTCTGCTTACATTCGGGTGTCTGATAAGTATTGTAAATGATATCCACGAGAGAAAATATCTGGAGATACTGGTAGAACCAGACGGCATCCCGGGAATATGGATACTGTGGGGTGGGTATTATCTGCTTACAAAACACGGGCTGCAGATCTTCTCAATATTTGCTGACCCCTATATTCTGATTACCTCTGTTGTCCCGTTCCTTGTGATATGGTTTGGGGAATGGAAATTTACAAAACTTCCTTTTGCAATGGCTCTCATCGAGGCAGTCGATAATTTCCTCAGATATATAATAAACAGCATCTCCCATATTAGAATTGTAATAATGGCGATAATGCATGCAGCACTTAGCCTTGTAATGGTTATAGGCATGGATAATATGCCGCAGACCTTCATTGGAGGGATTGGGACAGTAATAATTTTCCTGACTGGAAATGCGATAATCCTTTTTGTAGAGACCTTCATCTCATTTATCCAGACATTGAGGTTACATTATTATGAACTGTTCTCCAAATTTTATAAAGGAGAAGGCAGGTTCTTCAGTCCATTCAAGGTGATTAGAGGATATACATATATCAAAGAAACATAGGAAAAATAAAAAATAGAGCCGACGGGACAAGGGAAAGGAGAAATGAAGGGAAACTTTATTTGTAATGAGGCGTTTGCATGGTAATAGGGATATGTATTGGAGAATCCAGTCCGACCGAAGTGACATTCATATCAAAGACAACGCCCCGCACAGGGGAATACGTGGTCCTGGAATACGATTCCAGGAAGGTACTCGGGATGGTCGAGGGGATTGTAAGGGGCAGCCCTGCCATATCAGGTGACATCATCGACCCAGAGATAGTCGAGAGGATATGCGATTTCGAGGGCGAGGAAGAGCAGTATGTAAGGGGCAGGGTAAGGCTTCTGGGAGATACCGAGGACATGGAAATACCCAAGATCCCGCCGCCGCCAGGTACGAAGGTGATAAAGGCAGATTCCAGCGTTCTAACGAACATCTTCGGCAGGGGCACTATCAAAATCGGACAGCTTTTGTCCCATCCAGACGTCGAGGTCTATGTCGATGGGAACAGAATGATCACGCGCCACCTGGCAATCCTGGCGATAACCGGTGCAGGAAAATCGAATACCGTAAGTGTCATTGTCGACGGGATACTCAGGCTCGGTGGGATGCCGATTATATTCGACATGCATTCAGAATATGTAAATGCCGAATTTAAAGGAGGGGTCAGGAAGATATCCCCAAAACTCAACCCCATATACCTTTCTCCAGGCGAATTCAATATCCTGGTGGACGTCGGAAAAGACGCATACGTCCAGGAACGCTACCTTAGAAAGGCATACTACGGCGCAAGGGAGAAGGTAAGGGAGGGCGGTAAAAGAGACTTCATAAAGCAGATAATCGAGAATCTAGAGGGAACCAGGCAAAAGGAAGAACCCTCGACGCAGAGCGAGAAAAACGCGATAGTAGGGGTAATAAACAAGGTCGAGGACTTCAAGACAAAATACAAAGGGCTTGTAAACGCCCATGCGCACGACATCCTTGACGGGTTCGAACAGGGACAGGCGAACGTCGTCGACCTCGGGCAGGTGGATGAGGACTTCGCTGACGTGATTGTAAGCCATATCTTAAGGAAGATACTGTATCTTAGAAAGAAAAAGGACATCCCGCCGGCCTTTTGCATAATAGAAGAGGCGCACATCCTTGCACCCGCACATCGCCCGACACTATCCAAATACTGGATAGACCGCATTGCAAGGGAAGGGAGGAAATTTGGCGTGGGACTCTGTCTCGTAAGCCAGAGGCCGAAAAGCCTTGACCAGAACTCGCTATCCCAGGCAAACAACACGATAATCATGCGCCTTGTCGAGCCCTCGGATCAGCGGCACGTTCAGCAGGCAAGCGAACGGCTAAGCGACGACCTGCTCGTCCAGCTGACATCCCTCAATATCGGGGAAGCCGTGGTCCTGGGACTCATGACCAGGATCCCTGCCCTTGTGAAGATAGACAGGTTCAAGGGAAAGCTCAGCGGCGGTGACCCGGATATAATAAAGGAATGGCAGGAGTTTGCAGAAAAAGACAGAGCTAAAGCTAAACTGGAACAGGAAGAGATCGAAGAGCTGTACAGCGGGATGGACTGATATCCAATTCTCACGTCCGCTGCTTGACTCCGTCGATGACTTAACGTAACACTACAGTGTAAGCCTACTTACTTCTAGCCAATGTACGGCAGGATAGTAAAGCACACTATAGAGTACTATAGAGCTTTGATAGGTTCAAAATTATTTATGCCTAAGGCCCGTGCAGAAGGAACTGTCCTAGGAAATGACCATCTTCTCAACAATGTCTATGATTTCATCTACACATTGGAGAATCTTGGTACCTTTTTTGGTTATCCTAGTCTGCTTTCCCTGTCGTGTCAGGTCGCCTTTGGCAACAAGCATTTCTATTGTATCGTATACTTCAGTTGTATCGTAGCCCTTCTTTACAAGCTCGATACCCCTGTGTAGCTCACCATCCTTATGTACATTCAAAACCAGATATGCCATATGAGGTTTGACATTCTGTTCTGAAATCTTTTTTAGTATATTGTATACTTTATCGTCTTTCATATATCAGAGATTATCTTATTTATAATATAAATATTTTGGATGTTTTTGGCTTTTTTGATACATTTTTATGCGATATCATAGAAAAAATAGTACTACTACTCAGTAGTCCAATCACTCCACCTTCTCAAACCTGTCCTCAAGTTTTTTTAATACCTTTGGCAGTGTCGTATATTCCATATCCTCCATCGGGAGCCTGTGAGGTTCAAACGGCCCGTGTCGTCTCATGTATTCTGCAATATTTTGTGCCTTCATCCTTGTCATATCATATGCTGGGTCGTCGAACATATCAACCGGCCCGACAAGACACCCGTTGTTTATCTGAAATCCTGCGGCAACTACCCTTGGCGGACCGTCGAACCTTGTGCAGCTCGCATGCCTGAATGATACTGGCATAAGCGGGCCATTATGACTGCCTCTCATCCACCCGCTTACAAGATGCGGGAAGGCAAAGGGTTCCAGCACCTCTCCAAGTGCTGGCAGACCGGACTGTGCCCTTACAAGGGCTACCGGGTCGTCCTTGCCGACGTACTCGCCAGCGATCTGGAAGAGTTTCTCAGTACTTACAACTGCTACGGGTTCGTCAGCAGGGAGTTTATGTCCTTCTTTTGGGAAAACCCTTTTTATAACGTACCTGCTCTTTGCCCCTATGAGTGCAAGCATATCGTACAGCTCTTCTGGCGCATTCATAAATACCCTTTTATGTTCAAGTATATCCCATATCTCAAACCTGAAGCCGTCGTGGCAGTTGGGGTCGATGACGAGTCCTGCGGTATTGAACGGGTCTGCGAAAATCCTGTATATCGGCAGGTTGAATGCCCCTGGTTCTGTCTTGTCCATCATAAATGCTACAAGAGGTTCTGCCTTTCGTTCCATAAATTCGATCTCTGCTATCCCCGGACCCATGCCTCTGACGTTTCCTGAAAAGGCGTCGCTTAGCATGTCCTGTCCAGCACCGTATAATCTGAGGTCTTTGGCTTTTTTTGTTGAGTTTTCAAATGCCTTCCATGCAAGGCCGTGTATCTCTTCACTGTCTACACCTTTGTCGTGCCCCATTATCAGCTCCAGGTCATCACCTGCCCCCATGACGTGAAAGTCTTTTATAATCCCTGTGTTTTTAGCAGCGGTCAAAACCGCTTCTGCTGTCTCAATGAGTGCAGGATGGACCGTTGCATGTCCTGGATATCCACCAACATCTGCTTTGATTAAACTTATTGTCGTTTTCATATCATCAATTCTCCTGGTTTTTTCACGTTTACTAATCCTTCATCAATCCTGATGGTATTTATCTTCTTTATAGTTTTATATTCTCTACCACTATTTACCACTAATTAGTTCAATATTCTATAAAAAACTTATCTGTGAATCCACTTCTAAGGTCATGATGGCAGAAGATATTTGAGTGATGAGTATCTATGTGAATATGTAAAATGTGCTGGATCACTGCTGGACGAACTGGCGTTTGGTAAAATCGGGTTTCAGGTGAATTGTGAGGCGAATATGAGGTGAATCTTAGAGAGACAAAACGTTTATTGAAGAGATATAATATAATCCCGATGTCCAGGCTTGGTCAAAATTTTCTGGTTGATGATGGGGTTTTGGAGAGGCTGGTTGAATATGCGGATTTGAAGGAGGGGGAGACTGTACTGGAGGTGGGCGCGGGTCTTGGAGGTCTAACCGAGTTTCTTGTGGAGAGGGCTGGGAGGGTAATTGTGAT
>WAQR01000003.1 GCA_015520145.1 Candidatus Hydrothermarchaeota archaeon | reverse complement strand
GGATACACCCTCGCATACGGCCTGCCGACCCTGTCCAGGCACACAATATCTATCCCCAGCCTGCTTGCAAGATCTATCGCATCGGTGGAGATAGCAGACCCTTTCAATATCATCACCTGCTCGACTTTCTCAGCAGGGAACTCCTCCATTTTTTCACCTGATACGACGACCAGCCTTTTGCCCTTCTTTTTCAGGTATGCCCCGAAATCATCTATTACGATTTTCATTTCTAACAGTCCCCCATCCCTGGCTGACCCCTTTACCCAGGGCGAAGAAATCAGGAATCTTGAAATTTACCTTGAACCTGCCTGTAAACCCCAGTACCTCTGTGCCCTTGTACACGACCCTCCCTGCATCCAGGTGCGAATGCACGAACAGCCGTCTGTTCACGACAACCCCAAGCCCCTTGCACATCGAGAGGATATTACCCACGAGAATTCCGTTCAGGAACCCCTTCTTCTCCTTCCAGTCCCTCATTTCCATGTATTTTTTGTAGTTATCTGGATTGAGTGCGAGCCATGGGGTTATGAATCTGTAATGGTAATTTTCCCTCGAAAGACCAAGCTCTGACTCCTGCTCGATGAATGTCTTCTTCCTGATCTTATAGGTATTTTTACCGAGTACAAGCTCACTGAAATCGCCGGAGATATCTTTTATGACCTTTGCACCTTCCTCAATTCCCAGGATGGACGGCATACCATTGAAGATTTTGTACTGGACTCTCGGATAGGTATAGAGATACCCGACATCGCTTACGTGGTGGTGGAGTATCGGGTATTCCTTGAATCTATTGCCGACATAGCCGCGAAGCTTGCTTGAAGATTCCTTTACCGGCCTCTCCGTCTCGAGTACAAGATATATGGTGTTGAGGTTCATGATTATCAGTAAGTCGAATGAATTTTTTCCTTCACGTAATTTTTCAGCATGTTGTCAACAATTTGAACCTTTGGGGATTGATTTCAGAGCCATCCTGGACGAGGGAACCGTCCAGTTCAAATAGCAGGACGTTCCAGTCCTCCTCTTCTTTGATATCGAATTTTATTTTCGTCATGGTCTGACCTACCAATCAATTTTTGATTCGTCCAGCAGGTACTACTCCCTGCCTTTCAGTTTTATCATTCACCTCTTTTCCTGTTTATTTTTTCTATTAGTTAGTTAAAGAGGATTTTGATTAACTTCATTTTTTGTCAGATACAACAGTGAGATTACAAATATCCCCTCACTTTGCTCATTTTGAATACGTTTTTTTATCACGGTTATTTTATCATGGTTATCACGGCATATGGTCTTTCACCAGGTGCTCTTTTCCTTCCCAAAATGTAGTTAAAGCAAAATTTTATAAACTTACAGTCCACAAGTCTTTATGACCCAGGGCTACTTTATGACCCAAGACTATTAAAAAGATTATGTCACTAAAACGTCACTAAAGTAACTAAAGTAATGAATCACGGGGGTACCAAGATGAACAAAGAGATCAGGCTGCCAGAACCCAGGCACAAAAGTATGGTGAGTATAGAGGAGGCGATTTTAAAAAGGAGATCTGTAAGAGAATTTGCCAGCACAAAGATTACTCCAGAAGAACTCTCACAGATACTCTGGGCCGCCCAGGGGATAACACAGGGGCACTGGTGGGGAGCAAAGCACAGGAGTGTACCATCTGCCGGTGCCCTGTATCCAATCGAGATCTATGCAGTCACAGAAGACGGCGTATACCACTACCGCCCACAGAACCACAGCACCGCCCTCCTCAGGCGTGGCGACAGAAGAAAAGAGCTCAAAGACGCTGCACTTGGCCAGGGTTTCGTCTCCAGGGCCCCGCTGAACATAGTCATCGCTGCGGTCTTTGAGAGGACAGAGGCAAAATATGCCAGGAGAGGTAAAAGATATGTCTTCATAGAAGCGGGACACGTATCCCAGAATATCTATCTTCAGTGTGAATCCCTTAACCTTGGAACAGTGGCTGTCGGGGCATTCAATGATGATGCAGTCCAAAGAGTGCTCGAGCTGCCGGCAGACCACAGGCCAATATATATCATGCCAATCGGCCACAGACCGTAGTACATTTGATGCATTTAAGTGGTTATCATGCAACATAATGAAAGAGACTGTACTCATACAATCAGATTATTTGCGATTTTAATAGTAACAGCATTATCCATCCTTTCTATCTTTCTAATCCCAGAGTATTCCAGACCAGAACCAGTCATCCAGTTCAGCGATATACCTGACAGGTTCAGACCCGGGATGGAATACAATCTTTCAGTCACGCTGACAAATCCAGGAAATGGAAGAGGAAATGGAAGAGGAGATGAAAGAGAAGGATATTATTATAATATATTAAAAACAGGCTATTTCTATAACGTCTATAGCCCGGGCAGTGAAGCGGAAGGGACGAGAGCAGGTCAGATAAAAGAATCCGAGATGCAGGTGGCAGAGATCAATACAAGTGACTGGAAAGAATACAGATTTCCGCTAAACAATCGCCCTGGCCTATACAGGGTCTTGTTCTATCACCTAAATTACAGGTACAACAAGACCCTGGGAAAAGGCAGGGACCTGCAGATAAGGGAGATAACCTTTCATCCAAACGTAACAGTTAAAGCAGAGTTCCTGGAAGGCGGGGGGATATTATATGGAGACCGGGTTGGGATATTTGACAGGCGCGATCCGGCATCCGTTCTGGTATTCCTCCCGGAAAACGCCACGCTATCTGTCATTTCCAGAGGCAGGGATATCGACGGCTGGCCAAAGATTGGGATCTATCTGGAAGCGGTTGATACTGGAAATACAAAAAAAGAACGCCGCGCAAGACCTCTGCCGCGTTTAGACATATCAACTCCCCTGGTCGCAGGTGTACCTGAGAACATATCCGAGGGTGAGATTGCCCTGGACAGCGGTGAGAACATCAGTATTGACGGACATTTTAATACAGACGACTATGACTATATTAAAATAACTGCCAATATATTCTACGACGCTGTGGGTATTAAAACATCAGAATATTATATCCCAAATTACAAAATTCCAGTCCAGATGATGATCAAATCCCTGCTTTTAAAGACACTTAAAAGAGAGCCGGACATAATGGAACTCGCATATCTGGAATCGAGATTTGTGTCACATCCAATCTTACAGGAGGAAGATATCGAAAAAGAGATCCGCACATTTGAACAGAACTCTGCTCAGGTCACGGTAAGCGAAATGACAGGCGGTTCACGTTATGCCGACAAAGATATCAGGATGCTTACAAAAAACGGCGATATCTCCGCAATGCTGGCAGCGCCAGGTGAGAGGATTGTGATAGATATACTGGCAAAGGGCACATTTGTCAAAGGCTGGCCACATATCGTGGTGAGGCTGGACGGCGTAAAGATAGGCGAGGCAGACATTGACTCAGAAAACTGGAAGAGGTACAGGTTCTATGGGAAAATTGTCCCAGATGCAGTCTCCTTCAAGCCCCAGCTCAACCTTACAATATCCTTCACCAACAGTTACTATGACAGAAACAGTAGAGAGAACAGAACCCTTTATATAAAAAAGGTGCTTTACACAAAAGAGATAGACCCTACAATCATAAATATAAAAGACCACCCTGCCAGCGTTACACCAGGCAGAAACTACAGGTTCTCATTTGAGATTAAAAACCCCACAGACGAACCGATGTACTATGTATATGAGGTGATAAGGACTGGACATCTAAAAAACCCATCAGTCAGGGCGCGCGCGGTATATGAGATACCCGTGGATTCTGACCGGTGGAAAGAATTTGGAATTAGAACGAACAAGCCTGCCGGTGTGTACAGGATTGGAATCGAATTTATTAATGACCTGTATGACGGGGAGCGCGAGATAGATAGGAACCTGTATGTTAGAGAGGTTGTAATAGGGCAGGATGTCACAGTAAAGCCAGAAGACATGAACGGCAGCGCAAGTTTTAAAGACGTTGTAGAGTTTTATAGCAACGAGAAGGCATACTTTACGGCTGTGGTGAGAGAGAATAATGCATCTATTAAAATTGTGGCGAGAGGAAAATTTGAAGACGGGTGGCCGATAATGAGGATATCAATAGATCCGATAAAGTATCAGGATATAAAGTATCAGGATATCTTCGACAAACAGAAGACCGGTGAGGGCACGGTGATATTAGACAGCGGGAGTACCGCGACCATTGTCGAAGACTTTAATCTTAGCGAGCGGTATGACTATGCGAATATCACAGTATCCCTGGTTTCGAGTTCGCTTGGATGGAAGACAACAGGATTTCATGTATCAAATTCCAGGCCTTAAGGTGTGATTGGGTATGAAGGACGGTGGATGAGAATTGCTGGATAAAGAGAAACGAGCGCTGGGTTCAAAACTGGCAAAGGAAATCGTGCTTGGGCTGATACTGTTCTCTCTGTTTCTGGTACCATTTGTAAAAGACATCGAAAAAGAGAGATACCATTTTGACGAAGCCGGCTGGATCACTGCCGGGATGCAGTACTATGATCTGCTTGCAAAAAGAGATCTTAGTGACCCTGCCTGGCAGGAAAACCTCAGAAAATTCGGATGGCCAACACCCATGGTTGCCAAATACATCATTGGTTACAGTGCACGTAAACTTGGACCGAATGGACCTAACGAAACATTTTCTGCTCTATTATACAACTTCAACCATGATCTTAGATGGAACATAGTAAATGGGAATGTACCAGACCCTGCTCTAAGATATGCTGCCCAGCTACCTATTGCAATACTCGCTGCATTGACCTGCCTTTTTGTATTCTATATCGGGAGAGAACTGGCAGGATGGAAGATCGGCCTGCTGGC
>WAQR01000002.1 GCA_015520145.1 Candidatus Hydrothermarchaeota archaeon | reverse complement strand
TTTCAATCCTTGTTTTAATAGATCGGGTTCTGCAACACGGATTTGAGAGAAGTGAATATGAAGGATGTGTATAGTTTCAATCCTTGTTTTAATAGATCGGGTTCTGCAACGCTCCATGAATTTCCTTATTTTCATCAAAACTCGCTGATTTGACCTCCTTTTCAGGGGGGTCAAAAGTCAGTCGAATTTTTGCATGGGGGTATATAAAGACTCACCTGATATTTAAACTTTTCCTTTGTATTGGCTGAGGCCTTCTAAAATAGCCTAAATGGAGTTCCTGGACATCGACCACCATTCCAGCATCACCTCTCCGGGAAACTCAGGCTGTATATCATTCCCGGGACATTACCATAAAAGGTCAGTATAACAATCCATCATTTTTTCACATCCTCCTGCAGTGGTCGAAATGAAAGCAATTAACACATCTTTTCTTATATGGGGTCGGCCCGGGAATCCTCTCATTTTTAATAATCTCTTCCATCTCCCTCACCGCCTCTGTAACCTCTTCTCTAATCTTCCTGGTAGTCGCAACCCTGGTCAATGAATTATCGGTTAGATACTTCAGATACCCGCACGGCACGGTCATACCCGTCACCTCTTCCACAATCAGCGCCTGCATCACCACCTGGTACCGGTGTGTCTTATACAAAACCCTTGGCTTCGTGGTGGACTTGAACTCCACAGGATATGCACATCCTCTCTCATCGTCGACCAGGACGCAGTCAATCCTGGTATTCATCCCGTATCTTCTCGAATGCAGGTTTATCCCATACCTTCGCCGGAGTTTCGGCAGCCCCTCCACCAGCCTCCTTCTCCTGCTATTCTTTGAGAACTCTCCATGTACCCTCGCTCCCATCTGCATCTTCGGTGTCCTCTCCTTCCCCCGCCTTATCACGTACCTGAAATAGATGATGCGGGGGCAGAACGCAAAATCAACCACGTCCCTTACAGCAAAATCACCTAACCTGTCCATCTCAAGCCTACCCGAACAGGTGATAGAACCTGTCCTTGAACTCGTTCTCGTCAAATCCCCTGCCCACAGTAATCTTCTTCTCGATACACGAACTGCACATAGGCAGTATGAAGATGCAATCCTCACTCCTGAGGTTCTTTTCTGCAATATCCTCAAACTCCACTGCAAGCATCTCCATAGAATTCCTGTCCAGCTCACCAAAAAACGCGCTCTTCTGAAGCCTTTTTAGCCCATAGTCTTTGCACTTCTCAGCTACTCTTGTCCTAATCCTGTTATCCGAAATATCATATATCGTCCATACCAGCATAGTTACCACCTGTGAATAAATGGTTTATAAGCAGTATTCTCATTAAGAAACCTCACAACACCCCGTGCCTGTCCAAGCATCACATCCTTAAATGCTATATTCTTCCCCCGGTATCTGATCGTGGTACCAAGCCTCGACATCAGCGCCTCAATTGCCTTTTTCCTCCCATTCTTATTAAGGAGCACATTCCCGCCATCTCCCATGTCCACATCTGCTTCTCCCACCTGCCCCCTAACTGCGATTGTAATCATCGCCCTGTCCACTATCGGCTGCCTGAACTCCTCTATCAGGTCAAGGACCATTGATGGCTTCCCATACCTATCGGTATGCAGGAATCCAAGATATGGGTCAAGCCCTGAAATTATGCATGCCCGCTCGACCTCTGAATAGAGTATCCCGTACCCATAGCTCAAAAACGCGTTGAATATGTCACCCGGCGGCCTCTTGCTCCTAAGCCCGCTGTAAATATCCTCTGACAACACCTGCCGGAGTGCTGAAAAATAGACCTTCGATACCTCCCCTTCAATCCCCATAAGCACGTTCCTGGCCCTGCCTGTACTTCCTTCATTGACCTCCTTTATCCGGTCAGATTGTCCCAGGATATACCTGGAAGAATCATACAGGGTCTTGTTATCTCTGCTCTTTGCCAGAGCCTTTAATAAATGCCCCATGTTCTGTATCTTTGCCCTTACAAAGGATTTTGATAGGCGTACCCCTTTTTTTGAAAAATATGCCTCAAGCTGGTTCCTTCTCGTGAGGGTGGTCCCGCCGAGCCTGCATGGATACACCCTCGCATACGGCCTGCCGACCCTGTCCAGGCACACAATATCTATCCCCAGCCTGCTTGCAAGCTCAATCGCATCGGTGGAGATAGCAGACCCTTTCAATATCATCACCTGCTCGACCTTCTCAGCAGGGAACTCCTCCATTTTTTCACCCGATATGACGACCAGCCTTTTGCCCTTCTTTTTCAGGTATGCCCCGAAATCATCTATTACGATTTTCATTTCTAACCGTCCCCCATCCCTGGCTTACCCCTTTGCCCAGGGCGAAGAAATCAGGGATCTTGAAATTTACCTTGAACCTGCCTGTAAACCCCAGTATCTCTGTGCCCTTGTACACGACCCTCCCTGCATCCAGGTGCGAATGCACGAACAGCCGCCTGTTCACGATAACCCCAAGCCCCTTGCACATCGAGAGGATATTACCCACGAGAATTCCGTTCAGGAACCCCTTCTTCTCCTTCCAGTCCCTCACTTCCATGTATTTTTTGTAGTTCCCAGGATTGAGTGCAAGCCATGGGGTTATGAATCTGTAATGGTAATTTTCCCTCGAAGGACCAAGCTCTGACTCCTGCTCGATGAATGTCTTCTTCCTGATCTTATAGGTATTTTTACCGAGTACAAGCTCACTGAAATCGCCGGAGATATCTTTTATGACCTTTGCCCCTTCTTCTATCCCCAGGATGGACGGCGCACCGTTGAAGATTTTGTACTGGACTCTCGGATAGGTATAGAGATACCCGACGTCGCTTACGTGGTGGTGGAGTATTGGGTATTCTTTGAATCTATTGCCGACATAGCCGCGAAGCTTGCTTGAAGATTCCTTTACCGGCCTCTCCGTGTCGAGTACAAGATATATGGTGTTGAGGTTCATGATTATCAGTAAGTCGAATGAATTTTTTCCTTCACGTAATTTTTCAGCATGTTGTCAACAATTTGAACCTTTGGGGATTGATTTCAGA
>WAQR01000001.1 GCA_015520145.1 Candidatus Hydrothermarchaeota archaeon | reverse complement strand
GGCTTTTAGTCGAACCAGGAAAATTTTATGGCGTTTGGTTGAAGAACCCAATAATCTATTACGATATTTGAGGCGGATATATGTGTGATACGTCTGATATTGGGGTAATTCGATATGCATTAGCGACATGTAATGTCTGCAAAAGAGGGACTGTCCAATTAAAATGGGGTTTTGAGAGCGTTAATTGGATGACCTCCACCCGGCAGGTGGCGTGACAGGGAAATTATTTATATATTTAATTCACTGTTAATTATCTTTATAATAATCTAAAACATAAAATAAAGGAAGTGAGATGGATGAAACTCTATATGATACTCATACTTATGGGGATAATCATTGCAGGAGGATGTGTCCAGGGAGATATGGACAGGGGGATGATGCAGGGTGGACAGGGAGGAATGATGGGTGGACAGGGGATGATGGAAGGACAAGACGGGATGATGAATGGAATGATGAATGAAATGATGAAAAGACAGGATAACAAAACCAACTTTTCTTCAAACGGAGAGCGTATCTACCATACTGCTACAAGTGACTCAGGAAAACCTATCACCTTTACCATGGATGGGATGGAAATGGGCGACGGGATGAACATGGGTGGAGGAATGATGGGGGCCGCTAAAACGATGATGAGCTGTGTCTCCTGTCATGGCGAAGACGGCAGAGGCGGGGCAATGCAAATGATGATGATGGGGACCATTGAGGTCCCGGACATACGGTACAGCTCACTTACAACAGGTGAGAACGCACATGGTGAGACTGACGGTGAGAAACATATCCCATATACAGACGAGACCATCAAGGATGCAATAACAAGAGGAATCAAACCAGATGGCGATTCTCTGGAAATGCACATGCCAAGATGGAATATGTCGGAAGAGGATCTAGACGACCTGATAGAATATCTCAAAACCCTGGGATAGCAACTCTCGTGACTCAGGACGTTCTGCACATGCTACATGAAACCTCAAGTTGAAATGCGGCCACCGGGGATCGAACCCGGGCAGCAAGCTTGGGAAGCTTGAGTCCTACCGCTAGACCATGGCCGCAGCCGAATGCTTGGATTCTTATCCATCTATCTCAATCTACCCCCTAATCGCATCCGCGATAAGCGAAGAAACAGTAATGAAGCTTATCTGTGAAGGTATTGTATTCGTGGCCACAACATCTGCCGCACCAGCAGCAAATAATTTCGTCACAATATTCGTTGTAAGTACAGGGTGGATACATCCCACCATGACGTTAAATGCACCCTGAGACTTCAGCATCTCGCTTGCAACAAGCATTGTCCCGCCGGAATCGATTATATCATCGACAAGTATAACATCCCTGTTTTTGACGCTCAATTTTTTAGGTTTCATTTCCACCTTACCAGGACCCTGCCTCTTTTTCTCAAGGTAGTCCGCTGTCCCGCCGAGAACCTCTGCAACAGATTCAGCCATATTGATAGCACCCCTATCAGGACCGACTACCACAGGAGATTCCAGTTCGTATGTCTTAAAATACTCCCCGAGTATCGGAGACGCATCCAGGTTCTTTGCAGGGATGTTAAAGAAATCCAGGATACTGTCTTTATGGAGGTTTATGGAATAAAATTCGTCCGAGTTGATCTCGATATGCTTTGCAATGGTCCTGGATGTAACAGCTTCTCCTGGATTAAAGCTTTTATCCTGCCTTGAGTAACTGAAAAATGGGACAACTGTTTTAATCCTCTTCGCCCCAAGCTCTTTTAATGTATCGATGAGCAGGAAAAGCTCGATTAGGTTCCTGCCCTGGGGCATCGACGTGGACTGGATGACAGCACACTCTTTACCCCTGACATCAGTTTCTATCCTTATATACAGTTCCCCGTCTGGGAACTTTTTGACTGTAAGCTGCCCGAGCTCGGCATTGATCTCATCTGCCACTTCTCTTGCAAGCCCCTGGCAGGTCGTACCAGCAATGACCATGTCGCTCATTATAATCCCTATAATCCCCTTGAGAATTTTGTACTATATAAATTTATTTGCCAGGTCGTGGGCGAGTCTTAAAGGCTCTGGCAGTTTATGGTCTTTTATACAGCCTAAAGCGATTCTTAGTGCGGCATCCACAGATACCCTGTGTCCTGGGCTGATGTAGATTGGGTTTGTGTTCTTCTTTGTCTTTACTGCATATCCAACCTTTATTCTATTTAGGAAGATGGGTTCGGGTGCATTTATCTTCTCTACTGCATTTACCTCTCCGCAAAGCCTGTTTTTCGCAACCCCGATTGTCGGGATGTCAAGCAAAACCCCTATATGGGAAGCTATCCCAATACCTCTCGGGTGGGCGATACCCTGCCCGTCGATTATAGCAATGTCGAATTCGAGACCATCTAATACCTTGAGTATTGGGGGTGCCTCCCGAAATGCGAGGAATGTCGGGATATATGGGAATGTCACTTCTGTTTCAATCGTCTTTTTTTCAATTATCTCAAGTGCCGTGAAGTCCATCACAACGGCAGCGCAGACCGCCCTCTCTCTCCTGTAGCCGAGGTCAACTCCAGCAACCGTGCTGTTATTGAACTGACCGGATCTACCGAATCTATCTTCCAGTACAACCTTCTCTTTCAACCTTTTCTGAATACGAACCAGTCTTTTTGTGTCAAGATCCATGTATCCCATATTGCCTTCGCCATATTTCCCCTATCTAAAAGTCGAACAGCCTCTTTTGCATCTCTGTTCTACCGTCACTGCTGCCATAATTATCATCATCCACTTCTCCAGCCAGGTTTTCAGTTCCTTTTTTATTTTTTCTTTCATTTCCTATTTCCCGTTTACCTTCAAGCTGTCTCTTTATCTTTTCTGCCAGCGTATTTCCGATAAGCTCGACTTTTGCAAGTTCTTTGACATCTGCCTTTTTGATGTCATCCAGGGTCTTGAACCCTCTGACATAGAGCCGTCTTGCCCTGACCCTGCCGATTCCACGAAGCGATACCAGTTCCAGGAGCTCTTCTTTTACCCCGTGTTTTACCCTCTTTCTGAGTTTCAATACCTCACCGGTCTTTTTTATCTTAAAGAGCCTCCCTATCTCGGACATGGAGTATAAAACCCAGTCTGCAAGGTCGACTTTCGTCCTGACGTCTCCTGGCGCAAGGTTAAATTTTTCCAGGATGAACTCTTCGTCACGCTCGTTTATCCTGTCTTTGAAGAACAGGGCGGTCTTGAGTTCTGAGAGAAAGCTCTCGTACTTCCAAGGGTCGAGCAGTTCGCCCGGGACGTCGAAGAGGAAGAACGGCATGTTCTCGTACTGTTCTTTTATGCAGAGTTCGTAATCTTTCTTTTTCAGGTAAAGTGTTGTAATTTCCGGGACCTTTGAGATCGCGTGGAGGTAGGATATCTCGTTTGTGTCGATTTCTTCAGCTCTAAACAGGGCGTCTTTCAGGATGACTGCACTTGCCGGGTCGATGTAGAGTTCTGAGACCCTTTTTCCGAAGATGGTGGGGTAGAGGTAGTCGCCTTTCTGGTCGATTAGTCCCTCGTTTTTTAGAAAGTCTATGATTTTTTCTATGAGCACCTCCAGTTCGAATGAGTCTTTTGTGAAGGCAAAAAATGTCTTTGAGAAGAATTCGAGGGTGCCGTAGAGGGTGTTGGCGTATCCTGTTGCGATTGTTGCCAGGACGTGGGTTCTTAAGGCAGATTCCACTGCCAGTTTGGATGATATCTCCTCGGGTTCTGCGAGGACGTAGTTGTCCAGCAGAAATGAGCGCTCGTCAAAGCTCTTTGCTATGAGCACTGCCTCGCCGCAGGTATCGTATTTCGGCCTTCCCGCCCTGCCTGCCATCTGCTTTATCTCGAGTACAGGGATGCTGGAAGACCCGAGGTTTGGCTCGTACCGCTTGTAGTCGCGTATTACCACACGCTTTGCAGGGAGGTTGACGCCCGCGGCAAGGGTTGGGGTGGCGGCGATGATTTTTATCTCCTTGGCTTTGAATGCCTGTTCTACTATCTTTTTCTGTTTGGCGACGAGTCCTGCATGGTGGAAGGCGGTACCACCGAGTATGCTGGCTCCGAGCTTCTTGCAGATCTTCGTTGGTCTGGCCAGGACTTCCTGTACCTCTCTGGAGAGGAGGCGTAACTTCTTTAGCTCAGGCTCGCTCAGGAATTTCTTTACGGTCTTTGAGGCGTCGAGTGCTGCTTTTTCAGAGCTCTGCCTGGTGTTTGTGAAGATGAGGCTCTGGCCGCCGTTTTTTACAGTTTCGATGGCGAGGTTGAGGTGGGGTTCTTTTACTATCTTTTCGACTTCTTTGAGCCTGGAGTCGTTGAAGTAGATTTCGTCATTGAAGTAGATCCCTTCTTTTAGTTTGACAGGCCGCCATTTGCTTGAGATGAGTCTTGCGTCAAGCCACCCGGCCATCTCATCGGCGTTTTTTATGGTGGCACTAAGCCCCAGTACCAGGATGTCCGGGTTCAGGTGTTTGAGCCTTGCGATTGTGACTTCGAGGGTCGGGCCTCTGCTGCCGTCGTGGATCAGGTGGATTTCGTCTGCGACCAGGACGGCGATGTCTGTGAGCCACTCGCTTTTGTGCCTTAAGAGGCTGTCGGCCTTTTCGCTTGTTGTTACGATGATGTCGAAATTCTTAAGCCAGCTGTCTGTCGTGTCCAGCTCTCCGGTGGATATGGCGGACCTTATGCCGAGAGTTTCATATTTTTTGAACTCATCGAGCTTTTCTGCTGCAAGTGCCCTTAATGGTACGATGTAGATGCATTTGCCCCTGCGTTTAAGGATGGATTTGACCATCAAGAGTTCGGAGATGAAGGTCTTTCCGCTGGCGGTGGGGACGCTTATGAGAAAGGACTCTTTGAGGTCGAGCAGCCCTGCTTTTACTGCCTCTTCTTGAGGGGGATAGAGCGCGGTGATGCCTTCTTTTTTGTATAACTTAATGACCTTTTCAGGTATGCCGTAGTCTGCCAGTTCCTGGATGTCCATGGGTGAGGATATTGGTGGTGGGGTTTATTAATGTGGGGGTTGGAAACGGTGGTAATGAGGTCGTGATTTTTTGTTTTGGGGGTAACGGCTGGGCTCACAGGCGGAGAAAGAGCGCCAGCGGAATGGCGGTCAGGTGGAGCGCCTTGTTAGCCAATTATTGTTTTATTCCAAGTAGATAGATACGATAGAAAACCAATTTTACTTTTCCAGTATCGTCCACTTGGTTTTCAAATGATCTTCTGATAATAGCCCTGAAATCATCAATATATTCTTTTGATATTCGCATACTATAATACGCTTGGTTTAAATACCCTGCAGATGCTCCTGATTCAAATATTTTGTATACCTCATCGGGAGAATGAGATGTTACTACCTCATCTATCCATGCTCGCCGTACCTCAAAACCAACATCTTCAAACAATTTTACGTATTCTTCACTTGTGTTTAAAAAGAGCCAAGGCTGATTGAAACTTTCAAATATAGTTTTTGTTGATTCGTTATTCTTAACCTCATTTATTGCCGTTATAAAATTTGGACAATATATTTCTTTTGCTGGTGCCTGAATAGCAATTTTTCCACCTTGCTTCAATGCATTATGGCAGGCACGGAGAGCCCTTATGTGGTCTTTGAACCATTGAAAAGCTGAATTACAAAAAATTACATCAAATTCATGTTGATAATCAAGTTCTTCAGCCGAGCAATTGCGAAAAACAATTCCCAGATTTGAATAGTTCTCTTCTGCCTTTTTTATCATCCCCTCTGAAGGATCGACTCCAACTACCCTACCATTTGTTTTTTCTCTTATTATTTTTGTTATATGTCCTGTTCCACAACCGAGGTCGAGCACATTGTCATTTTCT